>JADFWK010000160.1 GCA_015223015.1 Pseudomonadota bacterium | reverse complement strand
TACTATATTAAAGACTTAGGGAAATCTATGTCAAGATCTTTTACATGAGGGCAAAATCCCAGGATCACGTCATAGTGAAACCTGACCTATTGATTTTTAAGCTTCTTGCAGGGTATGGGCAAAACCCACAATATATTGCAGAATACTGCAATCAGTATACACTATGTAGTATTTTTATCTTTACAGTGTCCACAATATCTGTTATGAGGTACCTATACCAATAACACAGAAACAGATATGGAGAAAAAAGCGGATGAGAACAAAAAATCTATCTCTTCGCGGTTTCAAGTCTTTTATGGACAAATCCAGCTTCCAAATCCCCCCGGGAATCAGTGCGTTTGTGGGCCCCAATGGTTGCGGTAAGAGTAATGTAGTTGATGCCATTCGGTGGGTTATGGGTGAGCAAAGCCCCAAGCAGTTGCGGGGTCGTCAGATGGAGGATATGATCTTTTCTGGGGCTGGCCCTCTAAAGCCTTTAGGCATGGCTGAGGTAACCCTGACCCTTGAAGATGCAGAAGAACTATATGGTACCAGCGAGGTGTCGGTCACCAGGAGGCTGTACCGATCGAATGAAAGTGAATACCTCATCAACAATTCACCCTGTAGATTAAAGGATATTCAAGATCTCTTTATGGGAACGGGGCTGGGCAACAGATCGTATTCCATTATCGCCCAAGGGGAGATCGGTTCGATAATAGAGCAAAAACCTGAGGAGACGAGACGCCTTTTGGAAGAGGTAGCCGGTATTAGCAAGTACAAGGCGAGAAGAGAGGCTGCCTTACGAAAAATATCTCTAACAAAAGAAAACCTGAGCAGGGTGCAGGATCTTCTTGAAGAGATTAAGCGGGGTATGAATTCCCTCAAAAGGCAGGCTTATAAGGCCAGGAGGTTCAAAGAGGCCAGCTTGGAGATCCATCGCCTGGAGCTTGTTTTGAACGCCCACTCCTACAATGACTTGAACAGAGAAAGGGAAAAGAGGAAAAAGATAATTGATGATCTTGTGGATAAGGCAAGAGAAGCAGAGACCCGTTTCTCTAAATCTGAGGAGATTATCGAAACTACCAATATGGGACTGATAGAGAAAGAAAAGAACTTGTCTGCCCTGAAGGAGTCAGTTTTTTCCCTTAGGGAAGAATACAGAAAAAATGAGGATGCCGTGCATCATCTGTCGGCTGATCAGGAAAGGTTGAGAACGACTGAAATAAAGCTGAACAAGGAAAAGGAGGAAATCGGCCGCAAGATATTGGAATTTCAGACTGAAATCAAGGCCATCGACTCCAGGGTTGAGGAATTACAGAAATCGATTCGGGAAGTCTCGAGCCTTCGTTCTCATCATGATTCTGTTTTCAAAAACGAGAGGCTAACGCTGGATAGAATGAAAGATGAGCTGAAAAGGGAAAAACCCCAATTAACTGAATTAACCACTGACGAGGCCAGGCTCAAGGGTGAGATAGGAAATCTCTCTGAAACGATCAGTCAGCTAGAGACCAGAAAAGATGGGCTTGAAGGAGAGTCAAAAGAGATTGCCAAAAAGCTTGAGACCCTCTCCCTTTTGTTGAGTGAAAAAAAGGCAAAGAGAAAGGAGATGCTCACCAGGGCGAACTCTGTTGATAAAAATCTCCAGGAAGTGCGCACAACACAAGAGGGCTTGGAAGCACTGAGAAGAGAAAAGGAATCTGATCGGGTAGCAGCGGAGTCAGAGTTGACCCTTGCTCGTTCGCAACTGAAAGCCATCAAGAGTCTTATTGAAAACTATGAGGGATATCAATCAGGTGTTCAGACAATTATGAATTCTTCCGAACTCAAGACCAACAAACAAGGTAGGATTTTAGGTGTAGTGGCAGATTTTATTAAGGTCGAACCGGAGTTTGAGCTCGCCGTTGAAGCAGTTTTAGCAGAACGATTGCAGTATGTCATTGTCGCCAGGCAGGAAGATGGTAAGGAGGCTGTTGAATACTTGAGGTCAAAAGAAAGGGGCAGGAGCTATTTTCTTCCACTTGAGGAGTTTAAGAGTGACAACCCGCTAGACAAATTTGAGGTTAGCCTCAACGGTTTTAAGCTCTTGAGGGAGCATGTTTCTGCGCCAGAGAGATTTAGTCCGGTGATAAAATCTTTCCTCGGTAATGCAGCATTAGTAGATAACCTCTCTCAGGCCCTATCTGCTTGGAGGAAAGATAGGGGGCACCAGACGCTGGTTACCCCGGAGGGTGATCTTGTGGATAGGAGGGGTGTTATCATTGGCGGGAGACTGGGCAAGGAATCTCTGGGGCTACTGAAAAGAAGACGAAGAAAGACGGAATTAGAGAATGAGATAAAAGAAAGGGAAGAACTCATTGTCACCGTGCAGAAAGAGCTCGAGGAGTTGGACCTCAAATTGCATGATCTCGGGGGCCTTGTCGATCAATTGGAAAGCGATAAGGCAGCTCGGGTGCAGCAGATTGACATGATGGATAAAGATATATACCTGCTCGAAAAAGAATCAGAGCAACTCATTAAACACTCTGGATATATCCTAAATCAGTTAGAATCACTCCGTACCGACAAAGAGGAGAGGACATCTCATTTGACTAATCTAAGAGAAAGACTTTCAGGGTGCTTCAAGGACAAGGAGGACATAGAGCAGACTATCACAGAAAAAGAGGCCAAGGTTGAAGAACTGGAAAAGACCCTTGATGATTCGAAAGAAAGGCTCTCCCAGCTGTCAGTCAGATATAATCAGTATAGAGAGGAAGAGAAGGGGCTTGTGCGGGAAAAAGAGAGACTTGATCAGTTTACCAGTGAAATGGGGATGAGGATCAAAACGATACAAGAGGAGATAGGCGTAACACGAGACCACTATAACAGCTCTTTGGTGAAAGAGAAACATATCAAGGAGAGCCTAACGGTTATCAATCAAAAACAGAGAGAGGTTGAAAAAGAGGGTTTGGAGCTTGAACAGGAATCGCATATTCTCAAAGACACATTACGGGAACAAGAGAAAAAATCTGCCCTGGTAAGAGAAGAGATGGATGAGGTCCGGAACCAAATCAATGATGCAAAAATAAGAGAGGCAGAGGTAGATTTTCAGATAAATAGCATCTTGTCCCAGGTTAGTAAAGAAACAGGGATCAATCTCCAACGGGATCATAAAGAATATCTGGAGGAAGATTTTTCAAAAGACCACTACGAATCCAAGCTCAGGGAGTACACACTCACAAAAGAGAGAATCGGAGAGGTGAACCTCTTGGCTATAACTGAATATGATAAATTGAAAGAGCGATACGATTTTATAACATCCCAGCAGCAGGATCTCCTCGCATCCATTGATTCGCTTAATAATGCCATTAGGAGAATAAACAGGATTTCCAAGCGGAGATTTCTCTCTACCTTGGGC
The DNA here is from genome assembly GCA_015223015.1 of Pseudomonadota bacterium. Taxonomy (GTDB): domain Bacteria; phylum Desulfobacterota; class DSM-4660; order Desulfatiglandales; family B25-G16; genus JADFWK01. The sequence continues at coordinate 12,856 of JADFWK010000160.1, read as the reverse complement.
CAGGTAGACGAACAATTAAAGAAGGTCTTTCCCATCCTCTTTAATGGTGGCAGTGCTCGCCTACGCTTGGTTGATGAAAGTCTTCCATTGGAAAGTGGTGTATTGGTTGAGGTGCAACCTCCAGGGAAGAGATTGGTTCATATGGGGCTTCTCTCTGGGGGAGAAAAGGCCTTGGCAGCTATGGCATTACTGTTTTCCATCTACCTTATTAAGCCAAGTCCATTTATTATCATGGATGAGGTGGATGCCCCGTTGGATGAAGCCAATACAGACCGGTTTAACGAGCTGTTGCAGGAGATTAAGAAGTCGTCCCAGGTAATCATGGTTACTCATAATCGAAAAACAATGGAGATTGCTGAAAGACTATACGGCTTGGTCATGAACAAGACGAGTGTTTCCAAGATCGTGTCTGTAGACCTCAAAGATTACCAGCCAGGCTCAGAAGAAATGTGATATTTTTCGAGCACATATCAAGTGAAGCCACCAAAGATTTTGATCACCCGATTCCTTTGAAAGATAGAAATGAGACCTTTGCACAATCCTGTGCCAGGCCTGATTTGCAAAGCCCATAGGTAAGAAGGAGAAAGCGCATTTTGTCAGAACAGCCGCTATGAAAAGGCCCCGGAATACGCAGAAAAACGAGGGAAAGATTCGCTTGAGCAAAACTGAATCTGCTCATAGTAGTATGCCTGCAAGAGGGCTGCGCGATAAGCTTTTCAAGACAAGAATGCGGTTGGCAGGCAGGCTCAATACCGTGCTAACGGGGAAAAAGGCATTCGATCCATCTCTTTGGGAGGATCTTGAGGAAATTCTCTTTACCTCAGACATCGGTGTTGAGACAACAGAGCAGCTGATGGACGGGCTAAAACAACGGGTGGATCTGAGGTCTCTCGAAAAACCAGGCCAGATAACAACCATTCTCAAGGAAGAGATGATTTCCTATCTGCAGGTCAAAAAAAACTCTCTTGGTGGTCCCCCAGATAAGGCCACCGGGATCGTGCAGGTGATTATGTTTGTTGGTGCTAATGGGGTGGGAAAGACAACAACTATTGCCAAGATGGCTCATTTCTTTCAAGGCCATGGCCATAGGGTAATGCTGGTGGCGGCAGACACCTTCAGGGCTGCTGCGATTGAGCAACTCGAGATTTGGGCAGGTAGGGTAGGGGCAGAGGTAGTGAGGCAACAACGGGGGTCAGACCCGGCAGCAGTTGTGTTTGATGCTCTGTCTACTGCTCAGGCCAAGAATATAGATCAGGTTCTTATTGATACTGCTGGCAGGCTCCATACCAAGTCCAACTTGATGGAAGAATTGAAGAAGGTTCAGAAAATAGCTGGTCAACGGGTTCCTGGAGCTCCCCACAAGGTTACCCTTGTGCTTGACGCCACAACGGGTCAGAATGCAATTGCCCAGGCTCAGGTATTTGCCGAGTCTCTTGGCGTGACGGACATTGTTCTGACCAAACTGGATGGAACTGCCAAAGGTGGTGTGGTCATCGGTATCTCTCAGAACCTGGGGATTCCTATCTCGTTTATATGCACGGGTGAGGGACTTGAAGATTTTGAGACATTCCATCCAAGAGAATTTATTGAGGCCATCTTTGCCTAGACTGGCTCCTCATTAGAAATATAGTATTGGAATACAGATGAGCAAGAGAAAGGAAGTGTTTACAGATTGTACCCTCTGCTATCACAGCTGCGGATGCAGGGTCACGGTGGAGAACGGCACGGCGGTCAAGATCAGGGGCTTGGAGTCTCACCCCGTCAACAGGGGGCGTCTGTGCCCCAAAGGCGCAGCCGCCCTGGAGACGATCTACAGCCCCGAGCGCCTGAGGCACCCCATGAAGCGGGTGAATGGTGGCTTTCGCAGCATCTCCTGGGATCAGGCTTTGGATGAGATTGCTGAAAGGCTCACGCTGATCAAAGAAGCGTTCGGACCCCAGGCACTGGGGGTGTTCAGCGGCTCCATCGGGGTGGAGAATCTGGAGATGGCCGGTTTGATGCAGAGGTTCCGGGCGGGGTTCGGCTCACCCAACTTTTTCTCGGTGGAAAGCGTGTGCTATCGCATGCGCATTCGCACCCGGCAGATGACCTTCGGCAGGTATCCAATTGAGGAACCAGACTCCAGTCTCTACATACTCTGGGGTCACAACCCCGACGAGTCTGACTTTCCACTGAAGTTTGCCCTCAAACAGAACCTTTCGAAAGGCGCTAAGCTGGTGGTCATCGATCCCAAGCGCATCCCTCTGGCTGACCGGGCCGATATGTATCTGCGCATCCGGCCCGGCACCGACGGAGCCCTGGCTCTGGCCATGATGAACGTGATCATAAATGAGAGGCTCTATGACCGGGAGTTTGTAGAGAAGTACACTACGGGTTTCGACAAACTGGTCCTCCACGTTCAAAGGCACCAGCCGGAGTGGGCCGAGGAAATCACGTGGGTCCCTGCTGAGCAAATCCGCAACCTGGCACGGCTGTTTGCAGGCACCAAAGGGGCCAGCATCTTCCAAGGCACCTGTACCCAGGATCAGACTGCCAATGGCACCCAGAACAGCCGTGCCTTCGCTGTGTTGCAGGCCATCACCGGTAACATCAACGTGCCCGGAGGCTGGGTGACGAGCCCTCCACCAAGATTTGGCAACCTAGGGCTTGGGGTGGAGGGTCAGCCCCTGGGCGCCGACCAGTACCCCCTATTTTTTGAAGTATGGGGCCGCAAGAGCCCTTATGGGGTGGTCACGGTGGTGCCCGAGAGCATCCCTGAGAAGCTGAAGGCTTTCCTCGTGGTCGGCGGCAATCCCCTGGTCTGCCTGCCCGATACTAACGCCTTCAGGGAGGCTTTCCGAAAATTGGAACTCTTGGTGGTCCATGACCTGTTCATGACTGAGACCGCTCAAGCGGCGCATTACGTGCTGCCTGCCTGTTCTCATCTGGAGAAATGGGGGGTGGCTTACACCTACAATGTATGCCACTGTATGCCCTATCTGATGCTGCGCAAGCAGTGTATAGAGCCTGTGCACGAGAGCTGGTCGGAGTGGAAGTTTATCACCGAGATGGCCAAGCGGCTTGACATGGGCGAGCTCTTTCCTTGGAGGTCAGAGGAGGAGTTGGTTGCCTTTGAATTGGAACCCTCAGGGTTGTCCTTTGACTACCTTCTCCATGAAAGGCCGGAAGGGGATTACTATGCGCACAAGGATTATGAAGTCCCTGAGGGACTTTTTCGGACTCCCTCGGGGAAGATCGAGATATATAGCGAGGCCCTGGAGAAGGTGGGGTTTGACCCCCTTCCAGCGTACCTGGAGCCGGAGAAGAGCTTCGGGCGAGCGAGCGGAGAGTTTCTTGAAAAGTACCCCCTGATTCTTTCCACTGGCAACCGGAGCCTATACTACACCCACAGCCAGCACCGTCGCGTCCCGGTCCTACACAAAAGAAACCCTGAACCTCTCACCGAGATCGGCCCCCAGACCGCCAAGAGATCTGGTATAAAGGATGGGGATTATGTGGTGGTGGAGACCAACCAGGGCACGGTGAGGACCAAAGCCAGAGTGGACGAGCGGGTGGCAGAGGGCGTGGTCTTCGTTCCCCATGGCTGGGGAGGTGAGGCCAATGCCAACCTTCTTACCGATGTCCAGTGCCGGGAACCTATTATGGGCTACCCAGACATGAAGTCATTGCAGTGTGCCATTAGGAAAGGCTAAGAGATACATTCCCCAGTGGATGCCTTACTACGGCTTCATAAGCTCTCGGAATTTATCGAGCCTGCCTTTCTCAGTTGCAACCGTGAGCCCCATCTCGGAGATGGTTCTGGGAGTTTCAGGTGTATACTCTCGGGGCACCATGCTGATGGCCTCAGTGTCGCAGGCGGTGGTACAAAGGCCACAGCCGATACAGCGCTCGACATCTACACGCGCCACGTCTTCTACAACCTCGATCGCTCCCATAGGACACCGTTCCTCCTCGCACACGCCGCATCCAGTGCACAGTTCCGAACTAACCTGGGCATTCCATCGGCTCCTTGCAAAGGCATTCGGGTTTTTGAGCTGCGTGAGACCTCTTAACACCGTGCAGCAGCATGTGCAGCAGTTGCAGAGAAAGTTGAGGCGATCCTGGCTGTTATTGGTAGTGTGGACGAGGCCGGCCTCCTCGGCGCGGGTGAGAGTTGCCTCGGCCTCCTCTCGCGTAATCTCCTGGGCAAGCTTGCGCTCAACAAGGAACTTTGCAAGCCTGTCAAAGGTGAGGCATACATCGCGGGGTTTATCGCACGCAGCGACGCTTACCCGGCAGGCGCACTGTGAGAGCCCAAAACTCGTCGCCCTATCTAGCATTGCTGAGATTACCTCATATGGCAGCACCTCGAGAGAGAAATCCAGCGTCCTTTCAATCGGGATCACGCGGGTAAGTGGAGTCTTGCTGCCCGCAAACTCGCGCCCTAGGGCCTCGTGGTGGTACTCCATCCAGAGTTTTCCAAGCCGGTCATGCATGGGCGTTCCTCCTCCGGTCATAAAGGGAAACTCGAATATACCGGGGATGGTGGGAAGTAGCGCGTAGCCTACTTCTCCTTCCTTTTTCCGGCTGAACACGATGCCCTTGTTGGCCATAGACTCGCAGCGATGGAGGACCTCATCTTCGGAAACGCCTACTATTTTGGCGATCTCCTGAACGCTTCTGGGAACAAACACCATGCCAAGTGCTACTTCCACCTCCTCCGGCGTGAACAGGATCCTGAGAATCTCATCAAAGGCGCCTGATTGAGGCGCCCCACTTGGGTGTCGGTGGAGGATCTCTCTGAATTTTTCGTAGTTATCCATCTTCATACACTCCCATAAAGGTTCAACAACGGTATGATGCGCATCCCTGTAGGTGCTGGAGTATAGGGAAAAGCCCCTCCCGCGTCAAATAGAAGGGGGGGGGCGGTCGCTAGAAGGAGAAGTCTTCTTCACGGGGTAATTCGAGGCCCTTACTGCTCTCAAATGCATATTCCGCACCATCCTTACGGGAAACGAGTACGGTTCTCCCATCTCCCTTCAAACGCAGATTTTCCTGGGGATGTCTATTTCTTATGATATTCATCATGCAAATTGCCTTTTCCAATCCATCTCCATGTCGGTAATTCCAGACTTCATCAGGCTGGGCCACACGGGTACCATCGTATATGGAAATATTCTCCATCACACGAAGCTTTTCAAAAACTTCGGATATGTCCATGGTGTGGGAGCCTTCAACGCAGACAGGATTTCGCTCTAAGGCCGCTTTAAGAAACGGTTTCCATGGAGCCTTTGACATATCTCTATATGCCATGAAGGCAAGATCAGCCGTTTCATTTTTGTTTCTGAATGAATCTAGATAATCAATAATTTGTTCTCTGGATGAGCATCCATCTACCTGGATTGGTTCTGATGGTATCCACTTTTTACTCTCTCCCGGCAGTATTGGGACAGTCTTACAAAACTTTAGTAACTCGCCAATCACCTCCTCTATGTTCCAAGAACAGTGATGGAGGTGTTTCTTTAGTTTTTCGAGATCGCACGTGTCATCTATAGCTATCCGAGTTTCCTTGAAAAATGACTCTATTTCATCAAGGATTATCCTGTCTGGAAGGGGATTGGTATAGAATTCGTCTTCATCAATCTCATGGATAAGCAGTGTTCGGGTATTGTCACTTACTTTGAATTTGCTGCTGTGCTCGTAATGGTAAACCTTTTCGGCCTCAATATACCGCGGCTTTCCGCAGCAACCGTGAACAATTTGAAAGCATTTCTGTAACTCTCGTTTTTGCCGAAGGAAATTGCCAAGAATTTCAAAACTAATATCGGTTGTGAGGAAGGCCTTGAGCTTATCGCGAAACACTCTATAAACACCAGGATCTATCGTGGCCTCGTCATAAATAGTGTGCACATAGCCGGTATTATGGGCTACGATTGTCACCCGCTCATTTTCAAGAGCACGCCGTGCTTTTGCTGAAAGTTCTGCCCCGTTAAACCACATGTTTTTTGTTATGATCCGCCGGTTATTAGTGATAATCCCAGCACCTACATCTACGAAATCCTGTGAATGTAACGGTGTGGCCATGATATAAATATCGTCTAACGGTATACCAGCAACAACAAAGAGGGCACTGGCGTATAAAGAGGATAGGGAAACGCATTCGCCTGCACCGGTAAGGTAGCCCTCTTTATGCCGAAAGGCCTCCATAGCCTCCAGAGTTTCGGTCTTCCAATAGGGAATGGCATCTGAATCATACTTATCCAGGCCAAAATGCCTTCGTATATCCATGTCGAAATAGTACTTGTCACCTTCATAACCGAAGAGCGCGTTGCTCTGTTCTAGAACTGTTTCGTCGATGAAATCTGAGAAACGCTCGAGTTCCTTTTCCTTGGTGGTTAGCCCCCACGTATCTAAATCGAGATTAAAGGCGAAGTTATCCATAATGTACTGCTTAAGGCGCAGGATTCTCCGATAGGGGGTGGTCTTGTGCATCTTCTTAAACCAGGGATTGTCACGCCATTCCCAAAGACGGGGAGACATGATATTTGCAAGCACCAGAGAGAGCATTAGCTCAGGAAAGATAAACACCTCCATATCTGAAAGGGTTACTGCAGAGGAATATTTTTCAACGGATCGTGGATCATGTGGATTATACATCTGGATGACTACCCCCTTTATGATTTGTGTACGCCTCTCGATGTAACTTGATTGTATAGGAAATTCGTTTTCTTATCAGACAGGATTTATAGGATATTTAAATAGTTAATTCTTGGCTTTCCGCCTGCCCGCTATCGCGAGCTCAAGCGGGGCCCCGCCAAGTCGGGGCAGGCTGCGCGGGGATGAAAGCCAAGGCAAAAACAATCCTGATGATCCTGTTCATCCTGTCTAACTTGAAATACTCTGCTTAGTATCTCTGCTCCGTGTATTTCTGCAGCCGCTGTATCTCCCTAATGCTCCCGGTTATCATATCGTCAAAGATCTCTTGTATCGACGGTATCTCATGAATCATGCCGGCGATCTGGCCCATCATAAGGGAGCCCCACTCTAGGTCGCCTGCGACTGCAGCCTTTTTGAGAGAACCAATAGTGAGGGCATCTATCTCTTCTCTTCCCTTGCCCTCTTTTTCCATCTTGAGTATCTCTTTGGCAAGATTATTATTGAGTACCCTGAATTGTAGACCCGTTGTTCTTCCGGTGACTACCGTATCGGTGTCTTTTGCACGAATGATAGCATGCTTGTAATCCCCGTGTAGGGTGGCTTCCTTGGTCGCTAAAAGCCTCGTTCCCATTTGAACCCCTTCAGCACCCAGTGCAAGTGCAGCAACGAGGCCTCTGGCATCGGCAATGCCGCCAGCTGCAACTACTGGTAAATCAGTTGCTTCAACCACCTCTCTCACCAGAACAAAGGTTGACAACTCTGAAGGGCTCACATTTCCCCCACCCTCAATACCCATGGCGATAATCCCATCCACACCTACCTCATTACACCGCTTAACCATATTAAGGGAGAAGACAACCTGAAAGACCTTTATCCCTCTGCGCCTGATCTTTTCAGCGTACAGTGCGGGATCCCCGGCTGAAGATACAATAACAGGCACCTCTTCTTGCAGTGCTATTTCCATTGCTTTTTTTGATGATGGAAGCCGCAAGGGTATATTGACTGCAAAGGGATTACCGGTCGCCTCTCTCACCTGGGCAATGTTGCTCATGAGTTCTTCTGCCTCCATGGTAGCAGAGGCTATGGTTCCCAGGCCACCTGCGTTGGAAACGGCTGCAGCCATCTCCCATCCGGTAATCCATGCCATACCCCCTTGTAACAGAGGGTATCTAATCCCCAATAGTTCGGTAATCCTTGTTTTAAACATCACACCTCACCTCTCCTCATACAAATAGAGTGTCTTTTCATCTTCAAAGCCGCTTTTTGCATATCTTTGTCATCACCGTTTTCCAACAACCAAATATTCTCCAAAAATTAATAATGTTCAAAAGTTATGGCTTTTCCGCCACGCGCCCTTCAAAGGCTTGGTAATGTACTCAGGGGGGCAGTGATTTCTTAAGGATCAGGAAATGTAGAATCTCTCTGGTTCGCAGAGCATGAGTGAAGAAAACAAGGCTACTTCTTATCCAAGATTTCCCTGAGCTTTAGCGACAGGCTAGTGACACTGAAGGGTTTCTGGATGAAGGCATTGCACCCTCGTTTCAGTATCTCGGTCGCCTGGCCATCTATGCTGTACCCACTTGAAAGAAGCGCCTTGATGCCGGGGTTCATTTTTTTCATTTTATCGTAGGTTTCGCCTCCTCCCATCTCAGGCATGATCATGTCCAGGATAACGATACCAATCTGGTCTTTTTTCTTTCTGTAGATATCTAATGCTTTTTTTCCACTGTTGGCTGTCAAGACCTCATATCCCATTTTAGCTAACATCTCCTTGCCGACCTCGAGAATCATGCCCTCATCATCCACGAGAAGGACCCCCTCTTTACCCTTTAGCAACTTCTCAGAAGGCTTCTTTTCCTCTACGATTTTTTCTTTCGTGACCGGCAGATAGATGTTAAAGGTGGTTCCTTCACCTTTCTCACTCAAGATATTTATGTAGCCACCGTGGTTTTTTATGATGCCATAAGCAGAGGCCAACCCTAAACCCGTTCCTCTGCCCATCTCTTTGGTGGTAAAAAAGGGATCAAATATCCTTTGCCGAGTTGTCTCATCCATGCCCACGCCGTTGTCGATCACCGACATCTTCACATATTTTCCGGGCTTGATATCAATAGCCCTCACAAATTCCTTATCGAGGGTAACATTTTCAGTCTGCAGATAGAGGTCTCCTCCTGATGGCATGGCTTGCCATGCATTCACATAGAGGTTGAGCAACACCTGTTCGATCTGGGCTTGGTCTACTTTCACCGACCAGATGCCCTTCTGATATTTGGTAAATATCCTTATCTCTTTCTTTGTGGGGGCAAACATACGTGAGGTTTTCTCCATGAGTTCCATGAGATCAGTAGGTTTAATCTCGTATTTTCCACCCCTGGTAAAACCGAGGAGTTGTCTGGTAAGTTCAGCTCCAGTTTGAACAGATTGTTCTATGTTTTTTAATCTCTCATGGTGCGGATGGCTGGAATCAATGTCTAAGAGCATCAAGGACGTGTTTCCTTGAATACCCATGAGCAGGTTATTGAAATCGTGTGCCACGCCAGATGCCATCAGCCCCAGTGCACGAAATTTATCTGATTCTGAAAGTTTTTTTTGTAACTGTATTTCGCCTTCCAGCCGTTCTTTCAATTCACTGTAGAGCCGAGCATTCTCAATGGCCATGGCAGCTTGATATGCAAAGATACTCATCAATGCGACATCTTCCTCGGTAAAAGAGGTGCCATCCACCTTGTTCATAACCTCCAGTACACCGATCAGCTTTGTTTTTGCCTTAAGAGGAACACACACAATTGATTTTGTCTTAAAGCGACTTACCTTATCAACCTCTTTATAGAACCTTTCATCCTTCTTGACATCGGGCACCAAAACAGGTTGACCATGCTCAACGACCCAGCCTGCTATTCCTTCGCTTGCTGGGATTCGCATATCGGTCAATTTAGCTGCCTTGGGACCGGTAGGTACACTAAGCACTAATTCCCCGGTCCTCTCGTCCAGAAGCATCAGGCTGCTCGCCATTGAATTAGTAACTCGATTGACATACCTCATGATAAGTCCGAGTACCTCAGCGAGATTAAGTGTGGAGTTGACGATAGAACCTATCTCGACAGCGGCTGCCACCTTCTCACTTTTCAGCGACTTGTATGCTTCAACCATCTTGTCTTGTTCAGACAAGGCCTCTTCAAGCTGTTCCTTAGTGGCGAACTCCATATCAACCAATATTTGCCCCAGCAAAGGGGTTGTATCAGCAGCCAGTCGTGCTTCAGAAATGAGGCGGGCCCTTTGCAGCTGCTCTGGCAGTGTTTTTTCTTCAAACAGGGTTCTTTGTCTCTCCAGGGCTTCATCGAGCTGTTGGCTGGTAACAAAGCCCATATGAGTCATGATCTCGCCCAGTAACTGTTTGAGTATCATCAGGATCCCCCTCCAAGAGGTTTTTCTCAGAATGACCTAGCTATATATCAGTGCAAAGCCACTCACTGTCTGCAACTGGATCGTATGATGAAGGAAATGATAACTAGTGTCTCGTACCATAAATTCAGACATCTAAGAATAAGGTATTCGGCAATCACTGACCCAGCTTTTTCATGAGGCATGTCCTATTCCCTCAAGGCGATATCTATAGGCTCAACAGGATGTGTTATTATCTTTGAGGTTTCAAAAAGCGTTATCTCAAGAGCTTCATTTTCGGGGCGTAAAACCTCAAAGATAATAACACGGCAGGGTTCGGTGGAATCTTTTTTGAGATATCGCCTTTCACGAACAGCCCATGCCTCTCTCCAGGATAGTTCTGCAAACATATGGCACAAGACACTAGGTTTAGTTGGTGTATATAAGATAAAATCACGTATGTGTCAATGGAAAGGGGAATGTATGGAAGGGGGAATGTACGGTATGGCAGCGGGGTCGTCCCATGTCTCGCATGCATAGCTGTTTATGCTGTATGAGTTTCAGGAGGTAGTTTTTGGGGAGAGATAGCCTATAGGGATTTTGAAAATTGGTATAAATCAGGATGAAAAAAGATAATAAGAAAGCGAGTATAGGTTTTCCCACGAAAATACGAGCATGAACTTAGTAGTCTTAGATAGATAGCAGGTGGGATCTGAGGTTTGCCTTTCTGTTCTTTAGACCCAGTTTCTTACGAATACCGTCTCTGTGGGACTCAACAGTACGTCTGGATAGATTCATAACCTCTGCTATCTCCTGGCTTGTTTTGCCATCTTTTACCAGATTTGCTACCTGGATTTCCGTGGGAGTAAGGCTCAAATACTTAGAAGACAAGGTGCGGGAAAATGGCGAAATAATGTCATTGAAATTTGACTCCAGGATATGGAGGTAGGCCAATTGTTCGGAAGTCAATGGCGTTTTTTTCAGTCTTTCAAGAAAAGGAATGACTAACTCTTTCACGTTAAACAACACCTTTTGTTCAGTTTCGAGTCTATCGTTATCCTTTCCTTCGATGAGCACCCTCAGGGCAGCATTCAATTCAGAAAGGGTATTCGTTTTAATCTTCAACTCCTTCTCCCGTTCTTTCAGGGCCCTCTCCGCCAGCTTTTGTTTGGTGATGTTTCTCGTAATTTGGACCAGACTCACAATATCACCGGATTCGTTTTTGATTGGTACAGCATAATTGTCCCAGTAGGCCTCTCTCTTTGCGCCCTTTGACGGATCTCGATGGATAACAGCGTGTTCGATGTGACCGGATTTCAGTGCCTTTTTGGTTGGGCACCTAGGACACGGGGTATGTCTACCAACCAAGACTTCAAAACAGTACTGACCTACGAGCTCTTCAGGGGCTATGTTGACTTCTTTGGTTGTTGTCTTATTTGCCCAGATTATTTTCATATCGAGGTCAACAAGCCTGATCCTATCAACCGATGCGTCAAGGAGAGCCTGTTTCTGGGCCTCGGCAGCCTTGAGCGTCTCTTCCGCCCGCTTGCGCTCGGTGATGTCCCTGCAGACTGCTAGTATTCCTGTTGGTTTTCCTTTATCATCTTTCAATAGCGTGACTGACATGTATGTTGGAAAGGGAGTGCTATCCTTTCTGATATGACCTATTTCGCCTATCCATGAGGCTTGTGTTTTTATCTCGTGTATTCCTTTGGTAAACGCTTCCATCTGTTCAGGATTATGTAAGTGCTTGACTTTCATCCCAACCATTTCGTGAGGAGCATAACCATGCATCCTGGCAAAGGCATCGTTTACAGAGATTAATTTTGGTTCTAGGTCACCGATAGCGATCCCATCAATAGATTGTGCAACAGCAGGACCTAGTTTTGCTATTTCTTCCTCTGCCCGCTTGCGCTCGTGCATTTTTCCCTCAAGCTCTTTGACTCTTTGTTCCAATTCTTCATAGGTTGGTTTCTTTTTCATAGCACTATCCTCCTAGGCCTCGCGAGTCCCTTGTTATTTCTTGAGCAGCTTTATGGAGAAACGCCGCACACACCCCCAAGGGGTGCTCCCTCAAAACCCCGTCCTTTGGGCGGGGATTCTTTACTTCTCCTGTTCCAACATAGTCCTCAAAGCCACGGTAACCCTCTCGACAAGATCAGACATGGTTTGTTTGGTGTAATTGATTGTTTCAACAGGCGCGCCGACTTGAATGGTGACGAATCCTCTGTGTATCTTGAAGCTCCCCTTTGGCATAATCTCCTTGGTGCCTTTGATTGCTACTGGAACAATGGGAGAACCTGAGGCAATGGCAAGGTGAAAGGCGCCTCGCTTCAATGGTTGCAAACGCCCATCGTAGCTCCGGGTTCCTTCGGCAAATATTACGAATGAGTCCCCATTTCTTATCTTATCAACCGCCCGGTCAATGGTACACTTGGCCTTTGCTGGAGAGGAGCGGTCAATGCTGATGTATCCTGCCCTCTTCATTGCCCAGCCAAGGATTGGAATATGCATCAATTCCTTTTTAAGAATAAATTTAAAATCAACCGGGAGATATGCCAACAGGGAGAATATATCAAAGAAACCCAGGTGATTTGGAATGTAGATATGACTCTTTTCTTTGTCTATGTTTGAAAGTCCACTAATTTCCACCCGAACCCCAGTACCCCAGAGAATAATCTTGGACCAAGGGACAGCAGAGTAGAAATGGGGTAACCTACCGCTGCGGGAAAAAAGGGATAAGAATATCGCAACCAGTGCCCAGATGAAGGTATTGAGTATCCCAAAGACTGCCCAGACAAATATGGATCTGATCATGGTTTTAGTGTTTTTTGATACC
>JADFWK010000159.1 GCA_015223015.1 Pseudomonadota bacterium | reverse complement strand
TTAATATCAATAAGATACACTATCCGTCATACCCGCAAATGCGGGTATCCAGACGTTAAAAGAACCTTTTACGAATTTATCAAAGTTAAGTTAAAAAATATCAGTTGCAAAAACAACGGACAATGATATGGCAGAGACAATACTAATCGTTGATGATGAGCCAGGCATAATCCAATCCTTACGGGGCATTCTTACCGATGAGGGGTTTGAGGTTGTGGCTGCTGGCGGGGGTTTGAAGGCCCTGGAAATAATCAAGGAAACGATCCCGGATATCGTATTATTGGATATCTGGATGCCCGATATCGACGGCATAGAAACACTGAAGAGGATTAGAGAACTGTACCCAGGTCTCCAGGTAATTATGATCTCGGGCCATGGCACCGTCGAAACAGCTGTAAAGGCCACCAAATTAGGCGCCTATGACTTTATTGAAAAGCCTCTTTCGCTGGAGAAAGTCCTCTTATCAATAAATAACGCACTGGACTATAACAGGCTTGAAGCAGAGCTTGACATTTTCAGGGAGAGAGAGCGTCAGCGGTATCAGATAACCGGGCATAGCAGGGCCATTACTGATTTGAAAGAACAGATAAAGATCGTTGCTCCAACTGATGCGTGGGTTCTTATTGTTGGAGAGAATGGAACTGGTAAGGAACTGGTGGCCCATAGCGTCCATCGATTCAGCAAAAGAAGCAATAAACCCTTCGTAGAGGTTAATTGTGCTGCGATCCCAGAGGATTTGATTGAATCAGAACTCTTTGGGCACGAAAAGGGGGCATTCACCGGTGCAACTACTATGAAAAGGGGCAAATTTGATCAGGCCAATAATGGAATGCTCTTTCTAGATGAAATAGGAGACATGAGCCTCAAGGCCCAGTCAAAGGTTTTGCGCATTTTGCAAGAGCAGAGATTTGAGCGGGTAGGCGGCAGCAGAACCATTGAGGTTGATGTTCGGGTTATTGCAGCAACAAACAAGAACCTGGAGGAAGAAATCGAAAGGGGGACCTTCAGGGAAGATCTCTACTTTCGTCTCAACGTGATACCGATTAGGGTTCCTCCGTTAAGGGAGAGAGTTGAAGATATCGTTGAACTCGCGAACGAATTCTTGGATGAGTTTTCCCTGGATGCCAAAACGGAGCAGAAACTTCTGGGTTCTGATGCCTTTGACCTGCTCAGGAAGTATAGCTGGCCAGGAAATGTCAGGGAGCTTAAGAATCTCATAGAACGGCTGGCCATCATGTGTCCTCAGAAGATGATTAGTGTAGAAGAGATACCGCCTCCCTATAGTAGCTTGAGACCTGATGAGCGTAAGATAGAATCCTTTTTGTCCTTTGAAACCCTTAGGGAAGCTCGGGAGACGTTTGAAAAATCCTTTATCGCCCGTAAGTTACAACAATTCGAAGGAAATATCAGCAAGACAGCCGAAGCTATAGGAGTTGAGAGAAGCAATCTCCATAAAAAGATAAAGGCGTATGGGCTCTGAATTCTCGTTACTTGTTGCTGGTTACTCGTTACTCGAGACGATCCCTCAATCTAGAATGCAGCATCTGGAATCCTCAATTCCTAAATTCACAATTAACGATTTACAATTTCATTTATCTTTTCCCAGAGTTCTTGTCTTCCCTGGCCTGTTTTGGCAGAAAAAAGGATGGGTTTAGCAAAGCCCTCCTTTGTGAGCTGAGTTGAAATCAGATCGAGTTGTCTCTTTGCCTTGATTTTTGATAGCTTGTCGGTCTTAGTGAGCACAATAATTGTTTTGATTTCAAATGTCCTTAGCCAATGTAAGAGATCCAAATCCCCTTGTGCTGGATTCCGGCGTATATCGAGAATCACTACAACCGATTTTAGGTTGAGTCTTTTTTTGAGGTAGCTGTCAACAAGTACCTTCCAATTCCGCCTGACATTTAGGGGGACTTCTGCGTATCCATAGCCAGGAAGATCGGTTAGACAGAAGACTTTTCCAACAGAAAAGAAATTGATAGCCCTTGTCCTTCCCGGCCGGGAGCTCGTCCGGGCCAGTTTGGGGCTGTTTACCAGTCTATTTATGAGGGACGATTTTCCTACGTTTGATCTGCCAGCAAAAGCAACTTCAGGTCGATCAGGTGGCGGGAATTGCTCGGGCCGGACAGCACTCTTTAGAAAGGAGAATTCCATTGGCATCGATAAACCCAACAAACACAACAGACTCAACAGACATGAATAATGGAGAACTGCGAACTGACGAGTGACGACTAACAACTGACAAAACTTTACTTACCTGTTTTTGAGAAATTCCTCTATCCTTTTAAGCCCCTCGGTGATATTTTCAAGTGAGTTTGCATAGGAAAACCTAAGGTATCCTTCGGCATTGGTTCCAAAATCAATCCCAGGTGCAACACCTACTCCTGCTTTTTCCAAAATCTCAAAGGCCAGCTCGTAGGATTTGGTGGATAGATGATTCGCCCGAGCGAGGACATAAAAGGCTCCAACAGGATCAACACCAATTCCGAAACCGAGTTCTTTGAGCCTTTTGATGATATAATGCCTTCTCTGGTCGTATATGGCTTTCATCCTTTCCACATCTGGCTGTGCTTCGTTCAGAGCCGTCAGACCCGCCCACTGGGAGACACTATTGGCCGAGATAAAAAGGTTTTGCTGGATTTTTTGCATTGGTCTGACGAAATCGGGTGGCGCGATAACGTAACCCAGTCTCCATCCGGTCATGGCATAGAGTTTAGAAAAGCCATTCAAGACAAATGCCTTGTCGGTGTATTCTAAGATTGAGTGCTCTTTTCCTTCGTACACCAGGCCATGATATATCTCATCAGAGATGACATAGAGTCCAAGATCAGCTATCCTCTGCATTCTGTCAGCAGAGAGGAGATTGCCAGTCGGATTTGATGGAGAGTTGATCAGGATTGCCTTGGTGCGGGGAGTTATTTTTGGAGCAACATCTTCCAGCCGAAATTGGAATCCATCGTCCTCATGGACATTCACAGACACACAATTTGCGCCGACATAGGTAATGATGTTGGGATAACAAGGGTAATAGGGATTGGAGACAATAATTTCATCTCTATTTTCTAAGAGAGCTGAAAAGATCAATACCATTGCCGGGGAAGTGCCAGAGGCTACTATAACTTGGTCAGGATTGATGTTCACGCCATATGTATCCAGGTAGCGGCGGCAGATGGCCTCCCTGAGCTCGAGTATTCCCAAGCTGTGGGTGTAATGGGTTTTTCCTTCCATGATAGCCCTAATCCCTGCCTCTCTAATGCACTGAGGGGTATCAAAATCTGGCTCCCCAATCTCAAGATGAATGATGCGCTGCCCCTGTCTTTCAAGGACATTCGCCCTTTCCATGACATCCATGGCAATGAAAGAACGGAGATCTATGGCCCTGGTAGCAACTGGCATAAGCTTACTGTATCCTTTCTAGTAGGCGTTTTGCCTCCGGCGCAATAATGTCTCTTTTATCTAACCTGATAGTTTCTTCAAGGTTTTCGACGGCCAGAGGCAGTTTGTTGAGGCGAAGGTAGAGCTTGCCAAGATGGAAGTAAGATCGAGGATCATCAGGTGCATAGCGTATCGATTCCTCGTAAGCCTCCAAGGCTTTATTCCATTCACCGAGAGCCTCATACCCAATCCCGAGATTATGGTAAGCCCTGCTGAAGGATGGGTTCGCTTGAACGGCCTTTAAATAGGCTTCAACGGCCAACCTAAACTGTCCTTTTTCATAGTATGCCAGACCCAGGTTATTATAGGCAAAGTGGGGTGTGGCATAAACGCTATTGGTCAAGGCTTTTTTAAAGCAGCTAATCGCACGGTTCCAGTCGGCAAGGATGAGATATACTGTGCCGAGATTATTGTAAGCCTCCGAATAATCAGGCCGCAATTCTATTGCCTTATCAAAGTGGCTAATGGCTTGGGTGTACATCCTCATTTCCCGGTATGTGAGGGCCAGGTCATTATGTATGTCTGGATTTCCAGGGTCAAGCCGCACTGCCTCCAGTAATTCGTTAAGGCTAGCGGTATAATGTCTGTCGGCCAAAAGGGATTTCCCCAATTCCCCCTTTGCCTGGGCCTGTTTTTTTATCAGAGCCTTATCTTGTGCACAACCACCGAGGATGATAGCAAACAAAATAAAGATCAATGGACTCCTTATGCATCTCGATAAAATCCTCATAGTCAAATCACCTTATTTAATGGATATTCAATGATACCTTCGGCCCCTTTTTCTATCAATTGGGGGATGAGTTCCCTGACTCTTTCATTGTGAACCATAATCTCAACTGAGACCCAATCGGATTGGTAGAGACTGGCTATTGTGGGAGAGGTAATACTGGGGAGTAAGGGGATAATTTCGACCAATCGTTCCTTCGGTAAATTCATCTTGAGGCCTACCATATTTTCAGCCCTCAAAGCCCCTTTGAGAAGAAGGGCAATCTGTTCAATTTTGCCCCTCTTCCATGAATCTCCCCAGGAGTTTTTGTTTGCAATGAGTATAGTGTTTGTTTGCATCAATTCATGGATGATCTTCAAACCATGAGCTTCGATAGTACTCCCTGTCTCGGTAACCTCAACAATCGCATCTGCTAAACCTGCTGCAACCTTCGCCTCTGTTGTTCCCCATGAAAATTCAACCTTAACCTCTATTCCCTTTTGGGCGAAGTATTTTCTGGTAAAATTAACCAGTTCAGTTGCTATTTTTTTACCGGTGAGATCGGATAATTCCTCGATGTCGGAGTCGGCAGCCACTGCCAAAACCCAGCGGGCAGGGCTCTGGCTCACCTTTGAATAGATCAGGTCAGAAACAGTAACAACATCTGATTCATTTTCCTCTTTCCAGTCTAATCCGGTGAGGCCAACATCGATTGTTCCGCTTTCCACCTGCACGGGCATTTCCTGGGCCCTGAGGATCGAACACCTAATGGAGGCATCGTTTATTTGAGGAAAGTAATTCCGATCAGCAATAGAGATCTTCCAGCCTGATTTCTCGAACAGCCTGAGCGTTGCTTTCTCGAGGCTCCCCTTTGGAATACCGAGTTTCAATTTGTTCATTTCTTGTATACCTTCTCTGGGTCAAATATCCTTTCGCCTACAGTCATTTCCTCTCCATACTTATCAATCTTGTTGTGAAAGCAACTCTCATATCCCAGATGGCAGGCGGCCCCTCCTACTTGCTTTACCTTAAGAAGGATGGCATCATGGTCACAGTCAGCAAAAACCTCTTGCACTTTCTGGATATTGCCTGAAGTGGCCCCCTTATGCCAAAGCGCCTGGCGAGAGCGGCTCCAGTAATGGGCTTCTCCAGTCTGGAGGGTAAGCTGCCACGCCTCGCTATTCATATAAGCAACCATTAAGACCTTGCCGGATTTATAATCCTGGGCAATAGTGGGCAATATCCCATTACCTTTGTTAAAATCTAGTTTGACCATCTTGATGCTTTCATTTCTCAATAGTTAATGGTACCTGAGATTCAAACTCTAAAATTTTAGCCTTTTCTATATACAAAAGATATCTTATATTGTCTATGTCGATTTTTTAGTATCGTTCAAAAGTGTTTCCTCAATGGTTTATTTGTTAGAGAAGGGGGTAGATATTCACCTCCATCCGCCCATGCCCATTTTCTCAAGGGGATATCTATAAGCCTCACAGGAGGTGGCCAAATATGTAGGGTTTAGACGAGCCAGGATAAGAGTTCCGAGGTTTCTGAGGTGTAAACCCCACATATTTGGCCACTGCAAGATGCTGTGGAATTTTTTTGAGATATCGCCTCTCAAAAACAGGCATGACCTCCTTTAGAACGTGAAGGACTACTCACTATGGTTCATACCAATCCTTTTGAACGATACTGATTTTTTTGAAACTTATGTTTCATATTTTATAGCAACACGATCTATTTTAAGGTATAACGAATGCCATGAAAACAGTCAGAGAAACAAACTTTTCCAATCTGAGGTTGGCTAATCGCGGGAAGGTTCGGGATATTTATGAGGTAGGGGAGCATTTACTTATCGTTGCTACTGACCGAATCTCTGCATTTGATGTGGTAATGGATGATCCAGTTCCGGACAAGGGAGGGGTCTTAACCCAGATTTCTATCTTCTGGTTTGAAAAACTCTCCTCCATAATTGATAATCATTTCATAACAGCAGATCCCGATGAGTATCCTGAAACGTGCAAGCCTTACAGGGACCAATTGATTGGCCGGAGTATGCTGGTGCATAGAGCCGAGCCCCTTTCTGTGGAGTGCGTTGTAAGGGGATATCTTTCGGGGTCCGGATGGGTTGAGTATCGAGCCATGGGGAGCATTTCAGGGATTCCTCTTGCTGAAGGCTTGAAAGAATCATCTCAATTGCCAGAACCGATCTTCACACCCTCAACCAAGGCTGCCCCGGGAACCCACGACGAAAATATCTCCTTTGAGGAAGTTGTCAAAATTGTCGGGGAACAGAGAGCCAAGGAGATCAAAACGATCAGCCTGGAACTCTACCAATATGGAAAAGATTTTGCTTCTGAGAGGGGAATCATTATTGCTGACACCAAGTTCGAATTCGGACTGGTAAAAGATCGCCTCATGCTCATTGATGAGGTGCTGACCCCTGATTCATCCAGATTCTGGCCAATGGCTGAATACACCCCCGGGAGGGCTCAGAAGAGCTTTGACAAGCAGTTCCTGAGGGACTACCTCAATGGACTTGATTGGCAAAAAAAACCACCTCCACCAGAATTACCATCAGAAGTTATTCACATTACGAGGGATAAATACCTCGAGGTTCTCGAAAGGTTAACCGGAAAAAAACTGTGACGAATTAGGTCCTTCTTGTTGCCTCCTCACTCTTGACAACGCCCATTCCGATGTTTAATATTTCTAGTGTTTTAGATGAACCCTATTAGGTGAATCTTGCCCTGTGGAGGTTTGTTGGTGATGTGAGTCGGCACGGGTTACATGGCTATCTTACAGAGCCAGGGTCACGTCATAGTGAATAACCTATTGATTTTTAGGCTTCTTGCAGGGTATGGGTGTCTTTTTTTTGGATTATGCCCCACATAGTCCAGATGAGTGGGCGTTTCAAAATGGTTTATATAGATGGGGCCTATGATTCTAAGGCTTGGGGCGCAATAAACCATTTTGAATCGACCCAGTAAGGGGCCATGTCACAGGGCATAACCAAAAAAAAGATACCCATACCCTGGACTTTG
>JADFWK010000158.1 GCA_015223015.1 Pseudomonadota bacterium | reverse complement strand
ATTTGATATTTGATAGAAAAAACACATTTATTAAAAGCGCAGGTTACTTTCCATTATAATGCCCACGCGTTGGCATAATGGAGCTTTTTACGAGTTCATCAATATTAAATCGATAATTATCAATATTCAATTTTTGGTACCCGATACTTCATTATTCCATGTGGCTGGCCCGCCCGCCTCCCCGCCTGCCACTTGCCCGCCGGAAGTAAGGCGAGTAAATCGGGCAGGGCCTGAGCGAGAGCGACCCACCTGCCATTGCAAGGCATGAGCGGGCAGGTGGCAGGCAGGCATAAAAGTAAGGCCATTAAAAAGACTATGATTACCCGCTAAAAACGGATAGAATTTCTGATACATTAAGGGGAGCTCTAATATGATTGAGATACGTTTTCACGGGCGGGGCGGCCAGGGGGCTGTGGTTGCGACAAAGATTCTCGCCACATCTGTATTCCTGGATGGCAAATATTCCCAGTCCTTTCCCGCGTTCGGGGTCGAAAGAAGAGGAGCACCAGTGACTGCTTTTTTGAGGGTAGATGACAAGCCCATACGGATACGCACCGAGATATATGAACCTGACCATCTGGTAGTCCTCGACCCTCTCCTGGTAGAACAGGTACCTCTTGCCAACGGACTCAAGAAGGACGGCATTATCATCATCAACAGCAATAAGAAACCGCCGGAGTTTTCTGATATGTTCAAAGGCTTTCGCGTGGCCACTGTTCCGGCTGGAAAAATTGCCGTAAAGTATCATCTTGGCAGTCCCCAGTCTCCCATTGTGAATACTGCCATATTAGGTGCTGTGGCCAAGGTGCTTGGGGTCGTTACCCCGGAAAGCCTGATTGAGGGTATCAAGACTGATGTGCCAGCATATACTGAAAACAACGCCGCCGCCGCTCAAGAAGCCTATGAAACAGTGAGCGATGTTGTCCAATTGTAACCAATTGGTGTCAGTGGTCTGTTGTCCGTTGACCGTTGGAAGACCGCAAACAGTGAGTCGCCTGCGGACACTGCCCAATAACAGACAATCTGGCCTAAATAGAAGTGCCAGGTTTTGTGAGCCATCTAACTCACGCTAAACTTTAGGCGCTTTCATGTAAAGATAGGTTAATCAAGGGGATTGAACATGAAATATACCGAAAAAAAGGTGAGCGTTCCGTTATGCGCCGTCTCTACCACCCCCGGCCTGGTAAACAAAACCGGAAGCTGGAAGTTTGCCGAACCCCTGTTTATTGACCGAGTCTCCCCGTGTAACCAGCAGTGCCCTGCTGGCGAAGACATTACCGGATATATGTATCTGGCCAGCCAGGAGAGGTTCGAGGAGGCCTGGAAACTGATCACGGAGGAAAATCCCTTCCCTGCAATCATGGGCCGAGTCTGCTTCCACACCTGTGAGGAGCAGTGTAATAGAAAAGACCACGATGAGGCCGTGTCTATCCACACGGTCGAACGCTTCATCGGCGACTACGGTCTTTCCCACGGCCTCAAGATAGACGTTACTGAGCCAGAAAAAGACAAAAAGATTGCCGTAGTGGGTGCAGGCCCCGGAGGCCTGAGTGCAGCCTTTCATTTAAGGAAGAGAGGATACCGTGTTACCATATTTGATAGGGATCAGAAGCCGGGCGGCCTGATGCGGTATGGTATTCCGGCCTACCGGCTCCCCAAAGACATCCTCGATGCAGAGATCAACAGGCTCTCTGAGATGGGAATCGAATTCAAGATGGGCGTCACCATAGGTAGAGATATCACCTGGGATGCCCTTAATACCCAGTTTGACGCCATATTTGTCGCTCTCGGGGCTTACGAGGAGACCGGTCTGAGGATAGAGGGGCTCAATAAGCAGGGGATCTTTGAGGCACTGAGATTCCTACGGGAGATCAATCTTGGCAAAAAACCAAAGATAGGCAAAAGTATGGCTGTGATCGGTGGTGGAAATAGTGCCATAGACTGTGCCAGGGTCTCTCGCAGGCTCGGGGCAGAGGTGACAGTCGTATATCGTAGAGGTGAGGAAGAGATGCCAGCCCACCCGGAAGAGATCGAAATGGCCAAGGAAGAGGGAGTTGAATTTCTTTTTCTTGCCGCCCCAAAAGAGGTATACGGCCAGGACGGGATTTCAGGTATCAAACTTGAAAAGATGGCCTTGGGAGAGGTGGATGATTCTGGCCGGAGACGACCCGTACCCACTGGGGAGACCTTTGATATCGATTGTGACGGCATGATCTTAGCCATAGGAGAGGGTACCAGGGTAGATGATCTTCCCCCCTCTATCTCCCACAAAAAAGGGGTGGTCGAGACCGATCAGATGGGCCAGACCACTGAATCCACCTTGTTTGCCGGTGGAGACATTATTGATATCCGTCATACCGTTACCCATGCCATTGGCTCAGGGAAGCGTGCTGCCATAGCCATTGACCGATCCCTCGAAGGGCTGAAGGGTGAGGGAAAGAACCTTGATCAGTTCAAGTGGGGGGACAAGGGAAATATCAGTGTTGGCCGTATGAAGGGAATAACGCTCTTCCTGAGAAGAAACCCGAGCTTAGAGGTAATAGACTATAAAGATATGAATCCCTTCTATTTTGATCACCGACCCCGGATTAAAATCGATATGATTCCCGCAAAAAAGAGATTAAGTGGGTTTCAGGAGTTGATCACATCACCCTCCGAACAGGAAGCAGTCTCTGAAGCCAGGCGTTGTTTTATATGCGGTTCCTGCACCGAATGTGGAAACTGCTATATCTTCTGCCCGGACAGTGCCATAAAGAGCGATCCCGGGGGCTATGGATATATACCAGATATGGACTATTGTAAGGGATGCGGTATATGCGTGACTGAATGCCCCCGCGGGGCAATGAAAATGAAGTTTATGGAGTAGAGACATGAGAAAAGTACTAACGGGAAACGTGGCGGTAGCCTACGGGGCAATGCTCTCTGATGTGCAGGTTGTTGCCGCCTATCCGATTACACCCCAGACTACTATCATTGAAGAGCTTGCCACCATGGAGGCTGAAGGTCTGGTGGATATGGACTACATCAGGGTGGAGTCAGAACACTCGGCCATGGCCGCCTGCATAGGGGCCTCAATGGGTGGCGCCAGGGCATTTACTGCCACATCCGGGCAGGGATTATTCCTGATGCATGAAATGCTGCACTACGCCACGGGTGCCCGAACACCGGTAGTTCTGGCTAATGTCAACCGGGCTGCAGCTGCCCCCTGGAGTATCTGGAGTGATCAAACCGACTCTGTCTCCCAGAGGGAGACTGGATGGATTCAACTTTACTGCGAGGGGAATCAGGAGGTACTGGACACAACTATCATGGCATTCAAGATTGCCGAGTCCTTGAGGCTCCCGGCAATGATTGTGCTGGATGCATTTTTCCTGTCCCACACATCAGAGCCAATAGACATCCCGGACAAAGACGCAGTCAGGGATTTCCTCCCTCCCTTCGATCCAGGTGATCTATGGCTCGACCCGAATAATCCCAGAACCTTTGGTGGCATTACCATGAATGATGCCTATATGGAATTCAGGTGGCAAATCCAGAGGGATATGGAGAAGGCCAAGGCAGTCATTAACGAGGTCCACGAAGAGTTTGCCAAGGTGTTTGGAAGGAAATATCACCAGGTGGAGGCATACCAGGCCGAGGACGCAGATGTGGTCATGGCTGTCTCCGGGACAGTAGCATCTACTAGCAGGGATGCCATCGATCTGCTCAGGGAAAAGGGGCAGCAGGTGGGTATGGTTAAGCTAAAGACCCTTCGCCCCTTTCCAAGGGAGGAAATCATTGAGGCCCTTAAGGGCAAGAAAAAGGTGGCGATTATTGATCGGAACTTCTCCCCCGGTGCTACTGGTATATGGGCACAGGAAATCAGGAGCGCCCTTTATGAGCTTCCTGAAGGCGACAGACCCCTCATCTATGGCTATATCGCCGGTCTCGGTGGCCGGGATATCAGTGTTAAGGTTATTGAGAGCATCTACCAGAAAACCCTTAAGGATGATCGACCAGATGATGTCGATATGTGGATAGGAGTAAACTATGTATAGCCTAAATCAGAGATTCGACAACAGGGATATTCCAGAAGATGAGCTTTTGACCTCTGGTAACGTAGCGTGTGCTGGTTGCGGGGCGTCTCTTTCTATGAGGCTGGCACTAAAAGGCCTGGGCAAACCGACCGTGCTTGCCGTGCCTGCCTGCTGCTGGACAATTATACCGGGTGCCTGGCCTATGTCAATCATGGGGGTCCCACTCTTTCATTGCGCCTTTGAGACAACTGCATCAACCATATCCGGTATTAAGGCAGCATACCGGAAAAGGGGTATGGATGATATCTGTGTTGTTGGATGGGCAGGTGATGGAGGCACCTTTGATATCGGAATCCAGGCCCTGTCAGGCACTGCAGAGAGAAATGATGATGTTCTCTATGTGTGCTATGATAACGAGGCGTACATGAATACCGGAATCCAGCGCTCGGGCGCTACACCTATCGGCTCCTGGACTACAACAACCCCGGTCAAGGAGCCCAAGTCAGAGCAAAAGAAGGATATTGATGCCATCATGATTGCCCATAAGATCCCCTATCTTGCCACTGCAACTGCTGCCTATCCTCATGATATGATCGCCAAGTTCAAGAAAGCCCGGTCTATAAAAGGCACGAGGTTTATCCATCTTCTTGCTGCGTGTCCAACAGGCTGGAGAATGCCTGAGAATCTGTCCATAAAAGTGATGCGCCTTGCTGTACTATCCAATATCTTCCCGCTCTACGAGGTAGAAAATGGCGAAACGTATAGGCAGAACGTTCTCCCCGATGAGATTATTCCCGTTGACGAGTACATGCACCTCCAGGGAAGATTTCGGCACCTGACCTCAGAAGATATTAAAGATTATCAGAAGATGGTAAATAAGCGGTTTGAGCATCTGCGAGAAGAATTCGAGAAGAATAGGTAAATCGTATTCCAATGTAAATCCTCAATAAGCTGGCGTAAATTTTACAGGAAAGTAATTTTCGCAACATTTTTTTAAGCCCGACTTATTGAGCTACTTTCCAACTCATCTGGATTCCCACCCCTTAAACTTCATAAAACATAACTTCTCAATAAGTTGACGTAAATTATATTTGTGACTAATTACTGGATTCCTGCTTTCGCAGGGATGACATATACTTACACTCAATCGTCATTCCCGCGGCTGCGGGAATCCATAGCTATTACCCGTACTTATTGAGAAGAGTACCATAAAAGGTCACAAATGCTTGAAACGAGGAAATGATTATGGCAACCAAGCTATTGATAATCGGAGGCGTCGCCGGCGGGGCTACTGCTGCAGCTCGAGCGCGCATGCTGGCTGAGCGAATAGACCATCCTGAAAAAACTGGAACCTTTACTTTTGCCCTGTTCCTTTATGAGCTACCTCCCCTTTTTGCTCCTCACCCCCGCATCACATTCCCGCTAATGCCTTCAAACGATTTGACACAAATACCTGAATTGCTTATGCTACCTTTCAGACCCTAATTATATTATGGCGGCGGCTACGGTCTGTACTGCCAAGATGATCGAAAGGTGAATTAAGCCGATGACCATCCGCAAGGTTCTCATATTTACCCCAATTGCAGTCATCTTGTTCCTGCTCCAGTCCTATTTCTGGGTGCCCACCTATGAGCAGCAGTCGAGGGGAAATCCCGACCGGCTCAATGAATACATTACAGCATCTATAGGCGATGCCAGCATACTCAACCCAATCCTCTCTGCCGATTCGGCCAGCAGTCAGATTAATTCCCTGGTTTTTGAAGGGCTTATCGACCGGGATGAGGAACTGCGTTTCAGGGGACGTCTTGCTACCTCGTGGGAGGTGTTTGAGGAGGCATTTTTCTATATAAATGAATCCGCCAGTATTCCGGGGGCTGGTACAGCAAGAGCCGAAGAGGTGGTAGATTTCCTGAGAAAAGCGAAAAAAAACAATAAGGTTTCAGATCCACGACTGAAAGCCTGTTTGGATAATATCAGAGAGATCGGATTAATCCCTCCCAGGGAATTTCTGGTAATCAAGCGTGAAAAAGATCTAAAAAATAGCAAGAAGGAAATCGAGGTGAAGGTGCACGGTAGGCCGCCTGCCAGAGTCAAGTTGACGCTCACTGCTGTAGACCAGGATCTTTTCAAAAATCTCACCCAACTCCTTGGGGAGACCTATTTTACCTCTTTTGGGGGAGAGAGATACGTGAGTACAGATCCCCCAGTATCAAAAGAAAAATTAGCTGCATATGCCAGAGAATTCGTCCCTGCTACCGAACACAATCCCATCCTGATCTTTCACCTGAGAGATAACGTACTCTTTCATGATGGTCATGTCTTTGATGCCAGCGATGTCAAGTTTACCTTCGAGGCCATCATGAATCCAAGGAATCTCTCACCGCGGGTCGCGGACTATGAACCGGTTAAGGCAGTAGAGGTAATTGACCCGCTGACCGTTAAAATCACCTACAAGCGGCTCTACTCTCCCGCCATTGGAACATGGGGTATGGGGATACTGCCGGAACACCTCCTCAACCAGGAGGCCCTCAAAAGGGAGGCGCTCCGTCTCGGGAAGGACCCGGAAAAATTCTCCATGCGGCAGAGCGGTTTTAATCGTCACCCGATCGGATCCGGCCCCTTTGTCTTTCAGGAATGGAAATCAGATCAATACATTGTGCTGGATCATTTTAATCGCTACTGGGAAGGCCCGCCAAACTATAAGAGCTATATCTACCGCATTATTCCTGATCCCCTGACCCAGGAAATGGAGTTTTATGCCGGCACCATAGACAATTATGGTGTCCAGCCCCATCAGGTCCAGCGTTTGAAAAACGATCCGACCTATCAAAGCTTTTCCGGACCATCCTTTGGCTACACCTACATCGGCTATAACATGCGGAGAGAACCTTTCAACGACTACCGTGTGCGCACGGCCTTGGGCATGGCCATTGATGTCAACAAGATCATACAATATGTCCTGTATGGACAGGCGGAACAGATTACCGGCCCTTTTGTGAAGCAGACCGACTATTATAACCACGGCATCAAACCCCTTCCTTATGATCCAGAGAGGGCTTTAGAGCTCTTGGCCGAGGCAGGCTGGACACCCAATAAGGAGGGCTGGCTTGAAAAGGATGGAAAACCATTTCAATTCACCCTTATCACTAACAGCGGCAACGACTTGCGCAAAGCGATCTTAACCATTGCCCAGGACTCCTGGAAACAGATCGGCATTGATGTGCGCACCGATCTCTTGGAGTGGGCAGTGTTTATCCAGGAGCGCGTGGATAAGGCGGATTTCGATGCACTGATCCTCGGTTGGAGCATGGGTATCGAACCCGATCTGTACCAGATATGGCACTCGAGTCAAACCAATCCCTACCAGCTCAACTTTGTTAGTTTCAAAAACAAAGAGGCAGATGAGCTCATAATCAAGATCAGACAAGAATATGATCACGACATGCAGGTAGAATATTGTCATAGGCTCCACGAAATTATTGCGAGAGAGCAGCCTTACACGTTCCTCTATGTTAGCAAGTGGACAGCCATCCTGGATAAACGGATTGTGATCAAGGAAATCGATGACAAGGGAAAGGTGATCTACAAGAAGATCGAGCCCACAAAAACGGGAAACTATACGTTTTACTTCAACAAGTGGATAAAGCTTCCAGAAGTGCCCACCTTTGCACTTGAAGGATGATGGGGAGGTCATGCCTCAACTTTTGAACGATACCAAAACTTTAGGCATTTTAGTTCACTTTAGCTCACTTTAGGCACTTAAAAATGTTATCATTCATCGGTCGCAGTATCATACAAAAGATCATCACCCTGTTTTTTGTCTCTATTGTCTCTTTTTTGATCATCCACCTTGCACCTGGCAAGCCCAGCCAGGTAGACCCTCTGAATCCCAAGTTTACGCCGGAGATGGTGGAGCGATTTCGGAAAGAGTTTCACCTGGACAAACCTCTCCACGTCCAATACCTCCTCTTCTACAGAGATCTCTTCACAGGAAAGACCGCTTCCTGGAAGGATAATCAGCCGGTACTCAGGAAAATATGGGAGCGATTTTTAAACAGTCTTCCCCTCTTTATTGTGGGTACTATCCTTACCTGGACCCTTTCCTTTCCTGTGGGGATTCGTTCAGCCATATTCCGAGGCGGATTTTATGATCGAAGCGCCACATTTTTTTCATATTTATTGATATCCATACCGGGTTTCTTCTTTGCCTATATCCTGATTATCTTTGTGGTAAACAGCTTTCACGTACCGGTAATCGGCATGGAGACTTTCGGAATCGGAGATCCATCTTGGTTCCGATGGTTCATGGACCGGGTGTGGCATCTTCTGCTTCCGTCGGTTTTGGGTGCAACCGGTGGCATTGCTGTGCTGTCTCGGTATGTTCGCAGTCAGATGCTTGAGGTGGAGAGTCAGGACTACGTTCGGACCGCTATGGCCAAAGGCCTCCCTCCCGAACAAGTCCATTACAAACATGCCCTCAGGAATGCTCTACTGCCTTTTGTGACCATGTTCGGGCTAATATTGCCAGGGCTCATTGGTGGGTCTGTAATTATTGAATCCATTTTTTCCTGGCCAGGAATGGGGAGGATGGCATACGAGGCCATTCTTGCAAGAGACTACCCCATAATCCTGACAGTCAACTTTGTTTCCGCTGTGCTGGTATTGGCTGGCACCTTTATCTCTGACGTTCTCTATATGGTGGTTGATCCGAGGATACGGCTGTGATGAATCCAGAACCAACATTAGAGGGACCCTTAGCCCCAAGGAAAACAAGGCTGCAAGAATCCTGGCATTTACTTAAGCAGAACGGGCTATCCGTGTTGGGCCTGATTATATTCATCCTTTTTTTCATTACCGCTGTCATTGGCCTTATTCTGACTTCAGGCCCAGACCCTGTTTTTGATCCTTCCCTGGTCAGGCTGCAAGAAAAGTTGCGCCCTCCGCTCTCAAAACCAAACCTCGAGACGTTACAACCTGATGAGCTTCCTGCGCTGGGCGTCTACCTCTTCGGAACCGATGATCTGGGGCGGGATACTTTCTCAAGAATGCTCCAGGGCTCTTGGGTGTCTCTGACCGTGGGGTTTGTGGCCGTTGGCATATCAGTGCTCATCGGCATATTGATGGGCGGAATTGCGGGCTATTTTGGACAAAACCACATCTACTTTGATCACATTCTTATGGTTGTGCTTTTGTTTGCAGCCGGAGCATTGATTGTGGTGGGAGCTCCCTCTCAGGGATTGGGATTGCTTGCTCTCGGCCTTGGTTACATTGTTTATTCGCTGTGGACAAAAAGAATATCGGAAAAGAAAGTATTGCCGATATGGCTGCACGTACTTCACAAAAAGGCCTTTTCTGTTGACACCTTGATCATGCGGATCGTGGATATCATGCTGTGCTTTCCCAGCTTTTTCCTGATTCTCACCGTGGTAGCACTCCTCCCAGCAAGCATTTACAATATTATGATTATCATCGGATTAACCAGTTGGATGGGCGCCACAAGGTTCGTGAGGGCGGAATTCCTCTCCCTACGAGAGCAGGATTTCGTGACCGCTGCCAGGGCACTCGGCGTTAGTGACTTTCGAATCATCTTTCGCCACATGATGCCGAATGCCATTGCACCAGTGCTGGTATCTGCCACAATCGGCATCGCTACAGCTATCCTTACAGAAGCGGGACTGAGTTTCCTTGGTTTCGGGGTTCCACCCCCCCACGCCACCTGGGGTAATATCCTTTCCGATGGAAAACGTTTTATCTTCGATGCTCCATGGCTCACCTTTATCCCCGGTTTTGCCATCTTGATCGTGGTACTCTCGTTTAACCTTTTTGGTGAGGGGCTGAGGGATATACTAAACCCCAAACTTCGGGAGAGATATTGAGTGAATTAAGTGAGCTAAAATGTCTAAAGTGTCTAAAGTGAGCTAAAGTTAAGCTAAGAAACAGAATGGATAACAAACAATTTGGTAAAAAGCTTGAAAAACGAACCCGGGAATTTGCGGTGCGAATCATCCGTTTATCAACAGAACTACCTAATACACCCGAAGCAAGGACGATTCGGAATCAAATAACCAAATCTGGCACCTCAATCGGCGCCAATTATCGTGAGGCAAATCGGGCAAGAAGCAAGCCAGATTTCAAAAACAAAATCGCTATTTGCGAAAGTGAAGCCAGTGAAACACAATACTGGCTGGAGGTCATTAAAGAAACAGACTGGCTTGCCTGGGAGCATTTGAGACCTGAACATGATGAATGTAGTGAATTGATCGCCATTTTCACTTCAATTGGAAGAAAATAGATAATTAGAAATGAGTTATACTTAGGCAGATTATCATTTTTGCTTGCTCTAACTTTAGGCACTTTAGCTCACTTTAGACACTCTAGGCACTTGTTGGTATTGCAATGGATAACAATGACAACCTGCTTTCTGTTCAGGACCTGAAGGTATATTTCCAGGTCGATGGTACGCTCTCCCGGGCTGTTGATGGGGTGAGTTATGATATAGGCAAGGGGGAGACAGTTTGTCTCGTTGGAGAATCGGGGTGCGGGAAAACGGTTTCGGCTCTCACCATCATGGGAATCATCCCCCGACCACCTGGTAAAATTATGGGCGGCAAGGTGCTGTTTAATGGGCAGAACCTTTTGGACCTGGGTGAAGAGGACATGCAAAAAATCCGAGGGAATTATATGGCCATGGTCTTTCAGGAGCCCATGACATCACTTAATCCTGTATTTACTATTGAAGACCAGATCAAGGAAGCCATTCTGGTACACGAGAGGATAGATCAGCGTGAGTCAAACCAAAGATGTATCCAGGTTCTTAAAGACGTAGGTATAGCATCGCCAGAGGAGCGCCTTAATGACTATCCTCATCAGCTGAGCGGTGGTCAGCAGCAGCGGGTTATGATTGCCATGGCACTCGCATGCAATCCTGATTTGGTTATCGCCGATGAACCAACCACAGCCCTGGATGTTACCATTCAGGCTCAGATCCTGGATCTCTTTAAAGAGCTTCAGCAAAAACGACAGATGTCTCTGCTTTATATTACCCATGACCTTGGCGTGGTGGCAAATATTGCCGATCGCATCTATGTGATGTATGCAGGCATCATCGCAGAGCAAGGAGATAGCTCTGCAATCTTTCATAATCCCCATCACCCTTACACCCAGGGGCTTCTTGCATCACTTCCCAGTCGTACTAAACGGGGAAGCACACTGCACAGCATCCCTGGCACCGTGCCCGACCCTGCATACAAGCCGAGCGGCTGTCCCTTTCATCCCCGATGCAAATTTGCTATCGAGACTTGCCGGAGCCAATTTCCCAGGATGTGTGATTATGGAAGGGGACACCTGAGTCGCTGCCCCGTGCTATATGAAAATAAAGTGCCTAAAGTGAACTAAAATGGAGCGAAATATTAATATGAATAATGTACCGAATTGATCGCTATTTTCACTTCAATAGGTAAAAAGAAATAGCTAAAAAGTCGTTTTTAGTAGTTAGATCATTTTTTGCAGTCTGAACTTTAGTCACTTTAGCTCACTTTAGACACTTGGATCATTATGACTAACAACACTATGCTCAGGGTAGAAGGTCTGAAAAAATACTTCCCGGTGCGAAGGGGCTTCTTCCAGAATATTATCGGATGGATCAAGGCAGTTGACGGCGTAGACCTTTCAATTGCCCCCGGAAAGACCCTGGGTCTGGTGGGAGAGAGCGGATGTGGCAAATCTACAATCGGCCGGCTCATTCTGAAACTCCTTGAACCAGATGAAGGTAAGATCATCTACAAGGACAAAGAGCTTAGCTACCTTTCTCCAGGTGAAATGAAGCCCCTCCGGAAAGAGATGCAGATCATTTTCCAGGACCCCTTTGGTTCTCTGAATCCCCGGATGACGGTCGGTCAATCTATCGAGGAAGGGCTCCGAACTCTGGCTGTAAAGGGTCACCATGAGCGAAAAAGCCGTGTCAAAGAGCTTCTGGAGATGGTGGGTATTGGCGCAGCAGGTGCTGCTCGTTATCCTCATGAATTCAGCGGTGGCCAGCGTCAACGCATTGGTATAGCCAGAGCCCTGAGCGTTAAACCCACCTTACTCATCTGCGATGAGCCGGTATCGGCACTTGATGTATCAATACAGTCCCAGGTTATCAATCTTCTCAAGGGGTTACAGGAAAAACTCGGCCTGAGCTACCTCTTTATTTCCCATGACCTTAATGTTGTGGGGTACATCAGTGATACCGTTGCTGTTATGTATCTGGGCCACATCATGGAATACGCGCCAGCCGAAAAACTGTATGATAACCCCTTACATCCCTACACACTTGCGCTCCTCTCAGCAATACCTGAGCCTGACCCAGATGATCGTCGTGAACGGAAGGCCCTCACCGGGGACGTCCCCAGCCCTTTTGAACCTCCCCCTGGTTGCAAATTCCAGGGAAGATGCCCCCTTGCCGAAGCCAGGTGCAGAAACGAGGAGATTGCCTTCTATGAAGCAAGCACCGGCCACGAGGTGCGATGTTGGAAGGTAATGAGGTAAATGATTGGTATCGTTCAAAAGTGTTAGTATGAACCAGAGTGAGGAGTCGTTCACGTTCTAAAGGAGGTCATGGCTGTTTTTGAAAGGCGATATCTAAAAAAATTCCACCGGGTTTCGCAGTGGTCAAAATATGTGGAGTTTACACCTCTGGAAGCCTTGGGAGTTTTAGCCTGGCTCATCTAAACCCTACATATTTGACCACATCCCTTGAGGCCAATAGATAGCGCCTTGAGAAAATGGGCATGACCTGATAGAGGTAACTATGCACACATTCTCTGACCAATACACAATTGAGTAAACACTTTTGAACGATACTAAATGATTACGGTGATTGGAGGTTAGAAAATGTCAATGCCCCAAGATTGTCAGGAGGGTATAGATAAAACCATAGCCCAGTCCTTGAATGAGATTGCCGGTAAATACCCTGACAACATCGCCCTTATCCACTCCGAACGTGGTATCAAATACACCTACCATCTCTTTTTGTCAGAAATAGATAGGGTCGCCAGGGGCCTGATAAAGATTGGCATTAAAAAGGGGGATAGAGTTGCCCTCTGGGCACCCAATTCGCCTGAATGGATTATCTCCCAGATAGCGCTGGCAAAAATGGGGGCAGTTCTGGTGCCAATAGACCTTGGGGCAGGGCCAGAGGACCTGCACTATATTCTGGAACAGTCAGGATGCACCTCCCTTATTACGGCTGGTGGGCTCCAGCATGCCGAATATATTAAGACCCTTTCCAAAATAGACTATAAATCACTACTCGAAAAGGTGATTATCATCGATGAAGAATCCTACCCTGAAATGACCTCCTGGAACGAATTGATGGAGATCGGTGATGAGGTTGACACCGAGACCCTTGCAAAAAGAGAAAGTAAAGTAGCGCCAACCGATCCGGTTGCCATCATGTACACCTCAGGAACCACGGGCAAACCCAAAGGGGTTGTCCTGGACCATGTAGGGCTGATCACGAAATCAACCTTTTCGGCAATGCGGCAGGGCCTGAGCAACCAAGACAGGCTCTGTCTCTTCTTCCCGTTATTCCATATGTTCGGAAATACCTGTATCAGCCTGACAGGGCTTTTAACAGGGGCCTCTGTTATCATGCCTTCTCAAACCTTTGAGCCATCCAAGATACTATCAACCATTAATAAGGAAAGGTGTACAGCTATATATGGGTCACCGAGCATGCTCATGGCGCTCATCGATCATCCCGAATTCATGCCTGAGAAGTGGGAAACAGTACGTAAGGGGACAATAGGTGGTGCACCCTGTCCTATGGAATTAATGAGAAAGCTGGTGAAGGAAATAGGCATTTCGGACATTACCGTAGCCTACGGCATCACTGAGGCCTCTTCATGGATAACCATGACCAGGCCTGAGGACCCCCTGGATCTGAGGGTTTCAACCATTGGCACCGCATTAGAATGCAACGAGGTCAAGATCCTGAACCCCATAACCGGTGAAGATCTTCCTCCTTATGGACAGGGAGAACTCTGCACAAGGGGTTTTCTAATGAAAGGATACTACCATTTGCCTGGAGCTACCGCATCCGCTATTGATAAGGAAGGCTGGTTTCACACCGGTGATCTGGGCGAGATGGATGAAAAGGGTTATGTCAAAATAACAGGCAGGATCAAGGATGTTATTGTGAGAGAGGGTATAGAGATTTATCCAACAGAAGTGGAGGATATACTCTATAAACTGCCCGGTATTTTAGAAGTCCAGGTTTTTGGTTTCCCTCATCCGGAAAAAGGCCAAGAGGTCGCCGCCTGGATAAAGCTCCAAAAGGGGGCGGATTTGTCTCTGGATACCCTTACAAAATTCACCAAAGAACACGTGGATAAACAAAGAGCGCCGCAGTACTATAAATTCGTTACAGAATTTCCCATGACACAGTCAGGCAAGGTTCAGAAGTTTAAGCTGGCAGAGATGGCAAGAAAGGAATACGTGGATAGGGATTGAGGATTGGGGAATTTAGGGATTTAGGGATTTAGGAATTGGGGGATTTAGGGATTGGGGAGTTAGTCGGTTTGTCCGTCCCGGGCCGGGGAGGCAGAGTTTGACCAAAATAGAAAATGTTACTCATGTTAGGTCGGTATGCCAAGCTTGTTGCTGAAATCCTCTCTATAGGGAACCGAACAGCAGGTGGGTTGATAGAGAGGTTTTAATCCAAGCTCCGAAACCAGATCTACGGTCTTCGGTGACCAGACAGCCATTCTTGTGGCGCCTGAGTGAATGGCAAGCGCTTCCATGAGCTCACCCTCCTTGTTTCTCGGCCTCTCGCAGCCAAGAGAAATTGGCGTATTGGGCATCATCACCCTCGCCCTGGCAATCAACCGTGCAACCTCTATCGGAGGAAGAGGTGGTGCAGTTGCCATTGGTGTGCCCTTTAAGGGATTAAGAACGACAATAACCAAAGCAGAAGGCTGAAAACGACTTATGATACGGAGGGCCTCATATTCACCCTGCACTCTGCCATACATAAGCCCGGCCACGATATGCGGCACTACCTCGAGGCCTGATCTGAAAAGATCTTCTAATGACCTAATCACCCTCCCAAGACCCTCAAGATGGTAGATCTCTTGTGCGGTCTTCTCGTCGCCCATGATATCTATCAAGGCCTGGTCTACACCCGCCTCTTTGAGGGCACTCGCAGTGCTGAAATCTAAAAAACCACAGTGCACGGATATAAATAGATTGGTTTCAGACTTTATTCTGGATATGGCGCGATAGAACCTCCTCCACGGCAGTCTACCTTCGAGGTCGGATCCCCCGCTCAAGAGAACCCCTGAATTACCTGAACGTGCTAATTTGAGACACTTGGTGATAAGGGCATCTGGCGTAGGTGCCGGTATCATTGGTTCAAGAAGCAAGCCCTTGCAGTGTTCACAAAGTAATTGACACCTATTGCCCGTCAATGAGAGAGCAGGATAGAGGCCCCTTACATCCCCGTACCTGATCATGCCGGGAAGGTAGAAGGTAAAACAATCTCCATGGTTTTCCCTGGTCAGTTTCCATGCACGGCCAAAAAGTTCCCTGTCCCTTTCCGGTATCCTGCTGTCGATATCTTTCACCACTTACATCACGTTTCTTTAATAGAGCAAGGCTCTGCCTCAACACTCCCTTAATAGAACAGTTTGGGCCAAAAGTCTATTATGTGTTCTTAGAAGAAGCGCCGCATGAATCTTGATTTCTCTCCTTCTCTGAGAATGTTCTCCTTGTTTTTTCAGTGTCTCATTTGGATATACTACTGTTCTCAGCCTGACCGTTCCGAATAGAAACCATAGTAAGCGTTCAAAGGTTCAGGGTTCACCGTACAGCCTGCGACGAGCCCCTCGGCCATGAGCTCGATGCCGAAAGGCTCAGCCGAGTCGGGTTATCTTTCTTTCGTTGACCTTGCTTGTAGGCCAGCCCGCCAGACGTATGGCGGGCAGGGATGGCAGGCGGGTTTTCAGTGAACATTGAACCCCGATTTCATCGGGAAACCTTTGAACCTGTGAACGGCTACAAACCATAAAAAACCCAATGGGTGAAAACAGGGGAAAACTCTCTTAAGTTTATTGACAAGAGACTCGATAAGGATATTATAGGTTCGTACGCATGAGCATCGTTCAAGGGCCTGTTCAAGGCCCTATCTCGCTCTGTTCATCAGATGGAAATGAAAAAGAGGTGAATCTACAACACTACGGGTTCGTGGCAGAAACGGCATAACGATAAAGACGTTATGGTTATTCGCCTAAGCCCGATAGAAATTCTGAAATGTATTTTTGATGGTTTCGTAAAAAGTCGGATTTTCCCATTTATCTGGATTCCCGCCTACGCGGGAATGACAATAAAGCATTTAATATCAATCAGATACACT
>JADFWK010000018.1 GCA_015223015.1 Pseudomonadota bacterium | reverse complement strand
CAGTTTCCACAGTGCATGCAGGCATCAAGCTCAAGGGCCTGTCTGGTGAGGATATTGGCAGGATCTGAGGTATCTTTGTCCATGATGCTATTGACCAGAAGGGATAGGGGGCTGGTGAAGATATGGATAAATTTGGAGAAGGGTAGATATGCAAGCCCTATGAAACAGGCAAGAAAGTGGATGTACCAGAGTATCGTGGGGATACCAGCTCGATCTATGGGCAGGGCAATACCCTTTGTTGCCTTTGCTACCAGGTAACCGGTAAAGGCCCACCGGGGTTTGGAGTGACATCCCATACAGCTCATCTCATGGATCTCTCTTCCGGCCTCGATGAGTTTGGGGTCAAATGGTGCCTTGATATCGGGAGAAACGGTAGAAAACTCCTTTACCCACAGGGCAGTGAGGGCCTGATAGTCTTCTTCTCCTTCCTCTAAGCCTGCATAATCGGTGACCATCTCCTGGTAGCGGGTATAGGAGGTGATCTTGGTGCCTTCCAGAATAATCCCTGAGATGATAACCACCGCTATGATAATGAGGGCGTAGGTATCCATGGGGCTGGTGAAGAGCCGGGGGGCCTTTAAGATATATCTCCGGTAGATGGCTAGTGCTACCCCAACTATCACGAGTGCCCCAAAGAGGTCTCGGAGAAACATGAAGGGGTTTAGGGTGGAGGCATAGTCAGGGAAGATGCCAACGGTAATGATGGTATCGAGGGCATGCATAAGTAAAAGCAGCATAAAGCCCCCATAGATCATGATATGGATGAGCCACCGGAAGGGGCTCTCCTGAAAGACCTTTCTCTGAAAGATAATATCAAGAAAGAAGACCTTGATGAGGGTGAGGATCTTTGTGCTCAAAAGGGTCAGGACAACCCCCTTCACTGCTGCTATGAGTCTCTGTGCGGGGGGTATGGTCTGGGATTGGGTGCCGGTTTTTATGACGAACCAGGTGCCGATCTTATAGATGAGGCCAATGAGAAAGATGGCCAGGGCTGTGTAGAGGGTGATGGAGAAAGCCATGGGTTATCATTCTGTTGAGGTTTTCAAAGATATTCCCAAGGCAGGTAAAGACGTTTCATTGCTTTTTTCTGCTCTATCTGCTTGGATTTTTCAACCAATTCAACCAGTAGAACTACTGGAACTAACAAAACAACCGGTTTTCTATATCTTTGCAGCATCCAAAATAGCTGGAAGCCGATTTTCCCATCCCATCGTTACCAGTTGAACGCCCTGGCAGAGTTCTTTAAGGGATTTGACCAGTTCGGCTGCTATAGTTACGCACTCAGTAATCCTATCAGGTGACTTCCTAAGCCGGGCGATCATCTCATCGGGCACATGAGCGCCGGGGACATTGGTGGCGATATATCGTGCAACGCCAACTGATTTTAGAAGGAAAACCGTAGCGATCACCGGTATGCCTAACGGTTTGGCCTTTTTCATAAAATCCTTAAAAACGGGTATGTTAAAGACCGGTGGTGTTACCAGGAATTGAGCACCTTCTTTCACCTTTTTTTGGGCAAGCTCTAATTCTGCTTCCAAAGCCATCTCATTTTTGGCTGGCTTTATAGAACAGCCGGTAACAAATTCAGGTGATCCCTTTAACTCCATCCCCGCCATATCGACACCGTTCTGAAGTCCCTTTATGGCTCTCAGCAAGGTTAGCTCATCAATGTCGAGGATCGGTTTGGCATCAATATGATCGCCATAGATAATTTCTTCTCCGGGCACGACCAAGAGGTTTCTAATGTCAAGGAAATAGGCCGCTAAGATATCACCCTGAAGGGCCAGCCTGTTTCTGTCTCGAGAGCAGATCTGCATAATGGTTTCCATCCCCTGCTGCTGCATCAGGGCAGCGCCACCTAAGGCACTCATTCTCATAACGGCT
Source organism: Pseudomonadota bacterium (assembly GCA_015223015.1). GTDB lineage: Bacteria > Desulfobacterota > DSM-4660 > Desulfatiglandales > B25-G16 > JADFWK01. Next base: position 1,232 of record JADFWK010000018.1, on the reverse strand, counting down.
TGGGCCATTTCAGGCACAATAACGCCATCAACCCTGCCCTTGACCGTCATGAGATTTGAGACCAAATCGGAGGCATCGACGCCCTTAGGGGGGTCAAATTCCGCCAATACTACAAAATCTCCTGACAGTATTTTTTTCTGAAAGCTCATAATTCGCCCTTATTTTCTTGAGAGGTATTAACTAAATGAAGTGTTGCTTTAGTAATAAACTCATAATAATAGCTGTATATATTTGAGGAAGACATTTTTTATATCAAAATCCCCTCACCTGTCCCATTACCTTTTCTTGCCCATTTCAACTAATTTATCACTTCTCGTGGGATAATAATTTCACTGGCGCTAGCAGCCATGCAGCGGGCGATACGTATCGAGATAAGAGGAGTGATGCCAAAAGGACTAATGGGACCACCTTTTAGGTCGATGGTAGCTGTTTATGAGGTTTTATCCAGGGGAATCGACTGTGATCCCCCTGGATTTCCTATTACGTTAGAATATTCCCTCAACCTTGCCTGTCTTTGTATCAACATCTACCCTTTTAAAGGCAGGATCCGAACTTGTTCCTGGCATAAGGCTGATTGCTCCTGCGCAAGGGCAGAGGAACTTGGACCCAGAATAGATCAACACATCTCTTATTGGAAGTGTCCAACCCTTGGGCACTCCCTTTACAGCCGGATCGTGCGTGAGGCTCAGGTGAGTCTTAACCATCATTGTAGCGTAATCATCATACTTGGAATCGGCCTCAAGCATCTTTGCCTTTGCCTCTGCGTCAGCCGTCCAGGCCACACCATCAGCCCCATAAACCACTTTGGCTATCTTGTCAACCCGATCCCTAAGTTTCATTTCAAGGGGATACAGGAATTTAAATTCGGGTTCAGTTTCGCAGGCCTCCTTGACCACATCTGCAAATTCCAGGGCTCCATCGCCGCCATCGGCCCAATGCGTGGAAAGGGCACATCTGGCTCCAGCATCTTCAGCGGCCTTCCGGACCATAGCGATTTCGTCCTTGGTATCGGTATAGAAGCTATTTATGCATACTACCGGATTGATCCCTGACTCCCTGATGGTGTTAATATGATGCACCATGTTGGAAAGACCCTTTTCGAGTAGCTCGAGATTTTCCTTGGTATATTCTTCAGGCAGCTTGAGTCCGGCTACCACCTTGGGCCCACCTCCGTGCATTTTCATTGCCCTTATAGTGCTCGTAAGGACTGAAACATGGGGTTTGAGACCACT
>JADFWK010000157.1 GCA_015223015.1 Pseudomonadota bacterium | reverse complement strand
GGTACGATTTCCGTCATATGAGCACGGGGGCAAAAACTGTTAGCAGAAACTTAACATGCCAAGGAGGATAATATGTCAGAAGAAGTAACAGAGGGTGAAGGCTTTACCGTTAAAGATAAAAGGACTTTTGATAGCGAGGGAAAGGTGAAGGAGGAGCTTGAGAAGGCACCCGATAGCGAGGAGGCGGTAAAGGAGGAAGGGGAAAGGGATGCGGGGGAACAAGCTTGGAAGAAAGAGCAAGAAACTCATCCCTTGCCAGAGGTAAATTTTTCATCCTTTCTTCTCTCACTGAGCTCCTCAGTACTCCTTCACCTCGGTGAAATTGCAGATCCTCAGTCAGGAGAAAAAAGGAAGGACCTGGCATTAGCCAAACAATCGATTGATATCATTGGGATCCTCAAGGACAAGACCAAGGGCAACCTCAGCGAGGAAGAGGAAAAACTCCTACAGAATCTTCTCTACGATCTTCGGATGCGGTTTGTTGCAGCAAGCAAACAAGAATGACCTCCAAACCTGCAAGAGAGCAATCGAGCGCCGCTTTCATCAATCAGGCCACCATTGAAATAGAGGCTCCGGCTAAGCTCAATCTGTTCCTGAGAATCACTGGGAAGAGGGCCGATGGGTATCATGAGATAGAGTCTCTTTTTGTCCCAGTGGCTCTCTATGATAACTTAAAGATAAGTATAATAGAAGAGGGGATAGAGGCGTCGTGTAGCGGAAGGAAACTACCTGAAGGCCAGAATAATCTTGTGGATAGAGCAGCGCTTTCCTTTCTTGAAGAAACCCGAATCAGCAAGGGAGCTAAAATAAGCCTCATCAAGAGGATACCTATCTCTTCTGGTTTGGGCGGTGGTAGCAGTGATGCTGCAGCAACCTTGAGAGGACTCAATATACTTTGGGGCAACCCGCTCTCGAAAAGAGATCTCGAAAGACTTGCCCTTTCTTTAGGCGCAGATGTTCCATTTTTTCTCTTACAGAGGCCAGCGGTAGCCAGGGGGATTGGAGAAATGCTCGAGCCAATAAAGAACTTTCCGGATTTGTGGTATGCTATTGTGAGTCCGAATCTAATGGTCTCTACGGCGTGGGCTTATAAGAGGGCCAGATTGGGGTTGACAGTTGGAGGGAATCAGAATATAATAAAAATTTCTGATGGCGCCGCTCTCAATATCCCAGATTTACTTTTCAATGATCTTGAAAGCGTTACCTTGAGCAAATATCCTTTTCTTAGCTCCATTAAGGCCTCCTTAAAAGCATTGGGCGCTCTTGGTGCCTTGATGACGGGCAGTGGCCCGAGCGTTTTTGGTGTTTTTGACTCAGAGAAAAGGGCCCATGAAGCCGGGAAGAGGCTGGTCCGCCAATGGCAGAGACACGATGTGTTTGTTGCGAAAGGATTGAGTTAAAACTATTCTGCAAAAAAGAATTCCCAATTCTAAAGCTCAAATGAATATCGAAGGGCAAATTGCAGAGTTTGACACATAAGCATCTTTGTTTCGTTTGGCGTTTGGATTTTGAAATTTGGCATTAAAGCTCTGGGGTGTCGTCAAGCGGTAAGACACGGGCCTTTGGAGCCCGCATTCGGAGGTTCGAATCCTCCCACCCCAGCCAATATTGAGGGGATGGTTTTTTGGAGAGCGAGAGGAAGATCCTGTGTACGAACTTGATGATAGTTTGAAGCTATTTAGTGGCACAGCTAACATAGACCTCACCAAAGAGGTATGTGATTATTTAGGGATCATTCGCGGAAAGATGGTAAATAAAACCTTCAGCGATGGAGAGATTCGGGTTGAAATCGATGAAAATGTAAGGGGGAAAGACACCTTTATACTTCAGTCTACTTGTAGCCCAGTTAATGATAACCTTATGCAGCTCTTGATAGTGACCGATGCACTCAAAAGGGCCTCGGCCAGAAGTATAACGGCTGTAATCCCATACTATGGCTATGCTCGGCAGGACAGGAAGGTTAAGCCACGGGTTCCTATAAGCGCTAAACTCGTTGCCGATCTGATAACCGTTGCTGGCGTGGATCGGGTGATATCAATCGATCTGCATGCTGGGCAAATACAGGGATACTTCAATATTCCCGTGGACAATCTGTTTGCAGCACCGATTCTTTTGAGCTACATCAGGAAGCATTTTGAAGGCAACCTGTCGATAATATCCCCGGATGCTGGTGGTGTGGAGAGAGCACGGGCCTTTGCTAAGAGGCTCAATGCCTCATTGGCCATAATAGATAAGAGAAGAGAGGAACCGAATGTTGCTATCGCCATGAACATAATTGGGGATATAAGAGGAAAAACAGCTATCATTCTTGATGACATGGTTGATACTGGTGGCACGCTTGTTCAAGCTGCTGAGGCCTTAATCAAAAATGGCGCTGCACAGGTTTATGCCTGCTGCACTCATCCGGTCCTCTCTGGTGATGCTACAAAAAAGATAGAGGGCTCGCCTATTGAGACCTTACTCACGACCAATACGGTTCCGCTCAACAAAAAGGCCGCGGCATGCCCAAAGATGAAGGTTGTTTCCGTGGCGGAAATCCTAGGAGAGGCCATTAAGAGGGTTTACTTTTCAAAGTCTGTCAGTTCACTATTTGTTTGATCTGCTGAGAAAGCCTTTTTGGTATTGATAGTTCAATTATTGGAGTTACCACATGGATACTATACAATTAAGCTCTGAGATAAGAACCCAAACAGGTAAGGGGTCTGTTCGAAAACTCAGAAGCACGGGCAAACTTCCAGCCATCCTCTATGGACCAGAGACTGATACCATCATGCTCACCTTAGATTGCACCGAGCTCGAAAAGGCCCTTAAAGAGAAATCCGCTGAAAGTGTTCTTCTTGACCTCAGGATAGATTCCGGTAAAAAGGGGCAATCCAAAAAGGTCATGATTAAGGAGGTACAGAGGGATCCAGTTACGAGAGATTATCTCCATATAGACCTTTTCGAGATATCCCTGAAAAAAGAACTAGAGGTAGAGATTCCTATACATCTGGTAAATACACCTATAGGAGTTAGTGAGGGAGGAGGTATCTTACAGCATGTTCGCAGAGAGGTAAAGGTATCGTGCATGCCGGATGATTTGGTGGACAAAATAGATGTTGATGTGTCTGACCTTGATATCGGACAGTCACTCCATATTGGGGATATTTCTTTTCCTTCGGGGCTGAAATCACTTGAGGATGCGGATGTTACCGTCCTCACCGTGGTTGCCCCTAGAGTCGACGAGGTAGAGGAGGTAGAGGGAGAGGAAGTGGAAGAAGAGAGAGTTGAAGAGACTGAAGGTGAGGAACCAAAAAGCGAAGAGGAATCTTAAGGACACATACCTGATAGTAGGGTTCGGTAATCCAGGTAAAGGATACCAAAATACGAGGCATAACCTTGGATTCAAGGCGGTTGATCTTTTCTGTTCACAATTGGGCCTTCATTTATCTGATCGACGTTTTCAAGCCTTAAGCTTAAGCACCAATTACCACGGAAAGAAGATAGTAGTGGCCTGTCCACAAACGTTTATGAATCTATCTGGTCTCTCAGTTAAGTATTTGTTTGACTACTACACACCTGAGGTCAGGAACCTCATGGTAATCCACGATGACCTTGATTTAGATGTCGGTCGCCTCAAGATTGTCCGTGGAGGAGGTGCAGGAGGTCATCATGGGGTAGAGTCTGTAATCTTTCATCTTATGACCAATGAGTTCAACAGAATCAGGATCGGTGTAGGGCGGCCTCGATATGATGAAGCAATTGAGGATTTTGTTTTGAGCCCACCCTATGAGGATCAAAAAAAACCAATCAAAGACATACTCTATTCAGTCGTAGAGGCCATTGAATTGTTCATTATGAATGGTGTTGAATCGGCAATGAATAAATTCAATTCTCTGACAATGAGGGAGAAGGAGGTGGAACGGTAGTGCAAAGTCTGACTGTTTATGCGGCTTGGTTAGGGATCGTGGGTCTGATAATTGCGTATCTTGTTTATGTGTATGTGAAAAAACAACCCAATGGTACCCAGATAATGCAGGACCTGGAGGGTATGATTCATTCAGGTGCCATGGCTTTCTTGCGAAAAGAATACTCTGTTCTCGTTTTTTTTATAGCTATTGTTTTTCTCTTACTTGGGTTTGGCATATCCTGGAGAACGGCTATTGCCTTTGTCACCGGGGCATTCTGTTCGATGCTGGCCGGATTTTCAGGTATGAGTGCAGCCACAAAAGGTAATTCTCGAACGGCAGATGCCGCAAACAAGTACGGTCAGGCGAGGGCCCTCAATGTTTCGTACTTCTCTGGCTCAGTAATGGGCCTTTCCGTAGCCAGTCTCGGTTTACTAGGACTCGGTTTCTGGTTCTGGTATTATGGAGGCAACCCGGAAACCGCGCAATATATTAACGGGTTTGCAATGGGGGCAAGCTCAATTGCGCTCTTTGCCAGGGTTGGCGGTGGTGTGTTCACAAAGGCTGCAGATGTAGGAGCTGATCTGGTAGGAAAGATAGAGGCAGGCATACCTGAAGATGATCCTCGAAACCCAGGAGTTATTGCAGATAATGTGGGAGACAATGTGGGCGATATCGCCGGAATGGGGGCGGACATATTTGAATCTTATGTGGGGTCCGTCATTGCTACCATCGCAATTGGAGCCACCCTGTCTGTTACGCCTGAATTTCTCAATCAATTTCCTATCCTGAAAGACCTGGACCCAGTGGCCATAAAGCTAAAGTATATGGCAATGCCTATGCTTGTTGTTATGGCAGGATTACTTAGCTCCTTTGTGGGGGTATTCTCCATCAAGATCTTTCAGGCCGGGAACCCGGCAAGCGCCCTCAGAAATACAACCTATGTGGCAGCTGCTATTTTCCTGATTTTGACTGCTCTCATTACACAATCTATGGGCATGCCCTGGGGGGCATTCTGGGCTATCTTTTCCGGTCTTTTGTGCGGTATTGCGATAGGGCTTTTGGCGGAGTACTACACCTCTGGACCCCCGGTTAGGGCCATTGCTGCTCAATCGGCTACTGGCCCTGCAACTGTAATCATAGCTGGACTTGCTGTTGGCATGCAATCAACCTATCTTCCCATTTTAGGCATCTGCGCAGCCACATTTGTTGGCTTTAAAACCGCGGGTATTTACGGCATTGGTCTTTCGGCGGTGGGAATGTTAGCAACGGTCGGTGCTACCATGACCGTCGATGCATATGGACCAATAGCAGACAACGCTGGAGGTATATCGGAAATGGCAGGCCTTGGCCCTGAAACCAGAAAGATCACCGATAGCCTTGATGCCCTTGGCAACACCACGGCTGCCATAGGCAAAGGTTTTGCCATAGGTTCTGCTGCCCTGACCGCGCTGGCCCTCTTCGTTGCATATACCCAGGCAGCAGGTCTAACGATAATAGATATAAAGAACCCCATGGTAGTGATTGGGATTTTTATCGGTGGCATTGTACCGATGCTTTGTGCAGCTCTCACTATGGCCTCAGTGGGGAAGGCTGCCTTTAGCATTGTGGAAGAGATACGCCGTCAGTTCCGGGAGATCCCCGGGCTTCTTGAGGGAAAAGAAGGGGCTAAACCAGACCCCGCAACCTGTGTCTCCATTGCAACAACGTCAGCCCTTAAAGAGATGGTGGCACCAGGCCTGATTGCTGTTCTTACTCCTGTGGCAGTAGGTTTCCTCCTGGGAAAGCAGACCTTGGGCGGAATGCTTCTTGGTGCGACGGTCATGGGCGCATTTCTCGCCCTTTTTATGGCCAATGCAGGGGGTGCCTGGGATAATGCGAAAAAATACATCGAGAAAGGTAACTTAGGTGGTAAGGGCAGCGACAACCATATGGCTGCGGTAGTTGGCGATACCGTGGGTGATCCATTCAAGGATACATCCGGTCCGGCAATGAATATCTTGATCAAACTGATGTCGGTTGTTTCCCTCGTAATTGCACCTGTACTACCTATGATTGGTTTATTTTTAAGATAAACATATGAAAACCTCAACGGAACTGGCTCGTTTAAAAACAGAGAATTTTCCTGATCGAAATGCCGACCACGTAGTCTAATAGGAACAGGAGGTTACAATGTTTAAAATAGGAGATTTGGCAGTGTATCCAGCACACGGTGTTGGGATTATTGAGAGAATCGAAAAAAGGGAGTTTTCAGATTGCCAGGAAAATTTCTATGTCATGAGAATACTTGAGAACAACATGATCATCATGATTCCGTCGTCAAACGCTGCCCACGTCGGCTTAAGAGAGATAATAAACCGGAATGAGGTATCAAAGGTCTTCTCTATACTGCAAGAGACGGATATGTGTGTGGATGGCAATCAGACATGGAACAGACGGTATAGAGATTATATGGAAAAGATCAAAAGTGGATCTGTTTTTGAGGTTGCAGAAGTCTATCGCGATCTAACTACTATCCAGCATGATAAGGAACTATCCTTCGGGGAAAGAAAGATGTTGGATACAGCCCGAAGTCTGCTGGTGAAAGAGATTTCTCTTGCCAAAAATATGAAGGAAGAGGATGTGGAGAGAGATATCCAGTTGAATATCTCTATACAAACCTCTGATGGATAGGAGGTTCAGGGTACTAGATAATTGTGATAGATACGAGAGAGAAAACGGTAATCGTTGATCGCTCATCGCCTGCCTTGGATCAAAGGCTTGACAGATTTCTCTCTGATAATGACAAGGTTGATTTATCAAGGGCCCGAATTCAGAGCCTCATCAGGGCTGGCGCAATAACCGTTAACGGCGAGAGAAAAAAGCCCAGCTATCAGTTAAGATCGGGCGACAGAATCAAGATCCTCTCTGTGCCACGGCAGGTGGTCTTGGCGCCATCTGAGGATGTTGAGTTCGATCTTTTGTACGAAGATAACTCGATTGTGGTAGTCAACAAACCTGCAGGGCTCGTAGTTCATCCTTCTGCCGGCCATAACACAGGCACACTGGTCCATGGCCTTCTCCATAGATGCGCAGATCTCTCTTCTTTGAGTGGTCCGACAAGGCCTGGGATCGTTCATCGGCTTGACAAAGATACCTCAGGGCTGTTGGTAGTGGCTAAGGGTGACCAGGCCCACACGTTCCTGGCAGATCAATTTAAGAGGAGAGCGGTAAAGAAACAATATCTGGCCCTCGTCCACGGATATGTAGAAAAAGACAAAGGGATCGTCGATCTGCCTATCAGCAGGAACCCGGCAAAGAGAACAGAGATGTTGGCATCCCTTTCGGGGGGGAGAGAGGCAATGACCGAATGGGAGGTCATATCGGTTTTCTCTCTCGGTTTTTCTCTTTTGAGAATAAGCCCCCATACTGGCAGAACACATCAGATAAGAGTTCATATGGCACATATGGGTTTTCCGATAGTTGGGGATGTTTTGTATGGATACGGGAAAAAATGGTGGAACCAACAACCCTCTCGCCTAAAAGAGTGCCGTGCTTTGGTGAAACGGCAGATGCTCCATGCGGAATTATTGGGATTCCTCCATCCCGATTCACTGAAGTATGTGGAGTTTGCGGCCCCTGCTCCCATGGATATGGCCTGCCTCCTCCAATGGCTCAATGAGAATCAATAAACAGAAATGTCAAATAAGGGATAAAACCCCTTGACATAAGGGTACAGGAGCTATATTATTTAAAATACTATTTAATACACCCGCAAGAAATACATCCCTTACACAATTAGGTTATTAAACATTTCATCCTTAAAGGTCTGCTCTAAAATCAACGTTTATTCATTATTTTCAGAAATAATAGGATCATAGTGACGTACCTCATTCGAGGTTCTCTACTCCATTCCTCTACTTTCTGAGGGGGTTAAAAACCATGAATCTAGTCGAGCTTAAGGCCAAGAATATCAGTGAGTTGGTAGATGTGGCCAAAACGTTCAAGATCGAAGGTTCTACTGGTATGCGTAAGCAGGATCTCATTTTCACCATTTTGCAGGCCCAGACAGAGCAAAATGGTGTCATTAATGGAGATGGGGTGTTAGAGATTCTACCAGATGGATTTGGTTTTCTCCGGTCACCCGATTCTAACTATCTGCCTGGGCCGGACGATATATATGTCTCACCGTCCCAGATCAGACGGTTCACCCTCAAGACAGGAGACACTGTTGCAGGCCAGATAAGACCACCAAAGGAGGGGGAACGGTACTTTGCGCTCCTCAAGGTGGAGAATATCAACTTTGAGGACCCGGAAGCAGCTGCAGATAAGATACTCTTTGATAATATGACTCCGCTTTACCCCTCTGAGCGAATGACACTAGAGTCAGATCCGAAAAACCTCTCAACCAGGATTATGGATCTTATGACCCCCATAGGGAAAGGACAAAGAGGACTGATTGTGTCTCCACCTCGAACCGGAAAGACAATGATGCTGAAAGACATTGCAAATGCAGTGACCGCAAACCACAGAGATATTCACAAAATAGTGCTTTTGATTGATGAGCGGCCTGAAGAGGTAACTGATATGGCGCGCTCTGTAGAGGCTGAGGTTATTAGCTCAACCTTTGATGAACCTCCTCAACGCCACGTGCAGGTTGCTGAGATGGTTCTGGAAAAATCCAAAAGACTGGTTGAACATAAAAAGGATGTGTTTATACTCTTAGACAGCATTACTCGCCTTGCGAGGGCCTATAATACCGTAGTTCCACCGAGTGGCAAGATCTTATCAGGCGGTGTTGATTCAAATGCTCTTCATCGGCCAAAGAGATTTTTCGGGGCTGCCAGGAACCTTGAGCAGGGAGGAAGTCTCACCATAATTGCCACTGCCCTCATTGATACCGGAAGCAGAATGGATGAGGTAATCTTTGAGGAGTTCAAAGGTACCGGCAATATGGAGGTCAATCTCGACAGAAAACTGAGCGACAGGCGCATATTTCCTGCTGTTGACATCAATCGTTCAGGAACCAGGAAAGAGGAGCTCTTGATTGAGGAAGAAGTTCTCAATCGTCTCTGGATCCTCCGTAAGCTTCTTGCCCCTCTTACCCCTGTTGATAGCATGGAATTTCTGCTGGAAAAGATGAGAGGGACGAAGACCAACAAAGATTTTTTGGATTCAATGAACCAATAATTTGGGTTTGTTCGCCTTAATCTTGATGATCTCGCAAAAAGTCTTTCTAACGTATGGATACCCGCATTCGCGGGTATGACGGATAGTGTGTCTGATTGATATTGAATTCTTTGTTGTCATTCCCGCGTAGGCGGGAATCCAGATAAATGGGAAAATACGACTTTTTACGAAAGCATCAATCTTAGGCACTTATAACTCTTAATTTCTGATAGATGGAGACAAGCATCATGAAGAAAGATATTCATCCAACCTTTCAAAAGGCAATTGTTCATTGTGCCTGCGGAAACGATTTCGAAACCTTTTCCACTGCTAAAGAGATTACCGTCGAGATATGTTCTCAATGTCACCCCCTGTTTACTGGGCAACAGAAGATTGTCGACTCCAGGGGGCGAGTTGAGCGATTCAGACGGAAGTATGAGAATGTTGGGAAAGACAGCAAAGTTAAAAAGAAGAAACAGTAAGCCACGAATGGACACGAATGGACACAAATGAAGATGAAATTCTGTACAAAGACTTATCGTACAGAATCGTCGGACTTGCTATGAGAGTGCATAGCAAATTAGGATATGGATTCTTAGAAAAAGTTTACCCTGTTAAATGCTTGAGAGAATAATGTATTGCATAGGTTAGGTGTGGCAATGAGTTGAAGATGGCCTTCCTT
>JADFWK010000156.1 GCA_015223015.1 Pseudomonadota bacterium | reverse complement strand
GCCATGGAAAAGGAACTCCGCTTTGCTATCCGTGAAGGTGGAAAGACCGTTGGTGCAGGAGTAATAAGCGATATCGTAGAGTAAGATAAGAAGGGCGCAATGGACAAGCAGAAGATCCGAATCAGGTTAAAGGCTTACGACCATAAGCTGTTAGATCAATCTGTCTCCGAGATTGTGGACACCGCTCGCGGAACCGGGGCAAAGATCGCTGGCCCCATACCGCTTCCAACGGAAATTAATAAATACTGTGTTTTGAGATCACCTCATGTTGACAAGAAATCGAGAGAGCAATTCGAGATCAGAACACATAAGCGGCTGATAGATATTCTTGATCCTACCCAACAGACAGTGGATGCCCTTATGAAATTGGATCTCGCTGCCGGTGTGGATGTTGAGATCAAGCTGTAGGAACAGGGAAAGATGAGCAAAGGCATTTTGGGAAAGAAGCTTGGCATGACGCGTATTTTTCGTGAGAACGGTCAAAGCATACCGGTCTCTGCACTGGAGGTTGGACCCTGTTATATAATTCAGATTAAACAGAGCGAGAAGGATGGCTACAATGCCATCCAGATAGGATTTCAGCCAAAAAAAGAGACACGGCTGAATAAGCCGCTCAATGGTCATCTCAGGGCAGCAGGAAAAGGGGGCTTCACCTTCTTGCGAGAGCTCCGGGTAGATGATCTTGAACCCTTTGAGCTCGGTCAGGAGATTACGAGTGAGATATTTGATGTTGGAGATCGAGTAATGGTTAGGGGTGTGAGCAAAGGGAGAGGCTTTTCCGGCGTTGTTAAACGATGGGGCTTTAGCGGAGGAGATACTAGTCACGGCTGCCGTTCTCACAGAGTTCCGGGCTCACTTGGTGCGAGTGCAACTCCGAGCAGGGTGATGAAGGGGAAAAAGCTCCCTGGCAGGATGGGCAATCAAAGGGTGACCGTTAAGAATTTGAGGGTCGTTGATGTCATAAGGGAAAAAAACTTGATTCTCGTAAAAGGAGCAGTTCCTGGCAGCAAAGGGGGCTTGGTAGAGGTAATGAGAACTGGTTAATCCGACCAGCGGCAGAGAGCCAGGTTAGTGTTCGAAAGGGATCGAGAAGGTTGGGGTAATGACCCGTATAGATATATACAATGTAGACGCGAAGAAGATTTCGCAGCGAGATATCAGGGACGATATCTTCACTGTTCCTATTAGAGAAGATATTCTTCATGAGGTGGTGCTGAGCCAGTTGGCTCATCGTCGTTCTGGTAGTGCGTCGACCAAAAGTAGATCAGAGATACGGGGGAGTAGAAGAAAATTATGGCGTCAGAAAGGTACGGGTAGGGCCAGGGTTGGGGCGGCCTCCTCTCCCCTGCGGAGGGGTGGTGGCGTTACTTTTGGGCCTACACCGAGAGATTACTCCCTGAAGGTGAACAGAAAGGTAAGAAAGGCAGCCTTACGGATGGCCTTGGCCGATAAGTTTAAGACAGGACAGGTTATCGTAGTTGATGATTTTCAACTCGAGGAGATTAAGACAAAGAGACTCGCTGAGATCTTGCAGAACTTTAAGGCAGACAGCGCTCTCATCGTTTCGGAAAAACCAGATGAGATCCTTGAGAAATCTTCCAGAAATATTGCAAACATTAAACTTCTCAGGGCTGAAGGTCTCAATGTGTATGATATCTTACATTACGAATATCTGCTATTTGTTGAACCTGCTTTGGGCATAGTTGAGGAGGATCTCGCTCGGTGATAGATTCTTATCAGGTACTAAAAAGACCTCTGGTAACAGAGAAAGGCACAAAACAAAAAGAGCAATCCAATCAAATAGCGTTTGAAGTGGATAGGCGGGCTAACAAGATTTTGGTTAGGAATGCTGTTGAGAACATATTCAAGGTGAAGGTTCTCGGTGTAAAGGTGATAAATGTTAAGGGTAAAGAGCGCCGGATAGGAAGGAATGTGGGGAAAAAGCCAGACTGGAAAAAGGCGATTGTAAGAATTGCCCCAGGTGAGACTATTGAATTTTTTGAGGGGGTCTAACGAGGCGTATGGCACTGAGAAAGAACAATCCAACCTCACCGGGGAGGCGGTTCCAGACAGTGTCTACTTTTGCTGAGCTTACCCGTACCAAGCCAGAAAAGGGCCTATTGACACCAATAAAGAGGTCTGGGGGGAGGAATTCTGCTGGCCGGATAACCTCCAGATATATAGGAGGAGGTCACAAGAGGAGATATAGGGTCATCGATTTCAAAAGGAATAAGGATAACGTTCCTGCAAGAGTGGCGTCCATAGAATATGACCCCAATCGGTCTGCACGGATTGCCCTTCTTTACTATTTAGATGGCGAGAAGCGCTATATACTGGCCCCTGACAAATTACAGGTTGGTGATCGCATAGAATCTGGAACAGATGTAGATATTAGGTCAGGGAATACGTTGCCCTTAAGAAATATTCCTCTCGGCACCCACATACATAACATAGAATTACAGAGGGGTGGTGGCGGACAATTAGCGAGAAGCGCAGGGGGATATGCTCAATTGGTTGCCAAGGAAGGAGGCTATGCACAGATTAGGCTGCCTTCTGGTGAGATTAGAATGATATTGTTGGATTGCCGGGCCACCATTGGTGAGGTCGGGAATCTAGATCATGAGAATATTTCGTTGGGTAAGGCGGGAAGGGCCTCGTGGTCCGGAAGAAAGCCCCATGTAAGAGGTGTAGCTATGAATCCGGTTGATCATCCACTGGGAGGTGGAGAAGGGAAGTCGTCGGGAGGGAGGCATCCAGTTACCCCTTGGGGGGTTCCTACGAAAGGCTACCGGACGAGGCGCGCTAAAAAAAGCGATAGACTGATTATCAAGAGAAGGAAGTAGGAAAGGAGAAAGGCTTGCCACGCTCAGTAAAGAAGGGACCGTTTGTTGATGAGAGTTTGATGAAAAAGGCAGAACGGGTCACGGAGGAGAACTCCCACCAGGTCATTAAGACATGGTCGAGGAGGTCTACTGTTTTACCCGAGTTTATTGGGCTGACGTTTGCTGTACATAACGGAAAAAAATTCGTTCCAGTATTCATAAGCGAGGATATGGTGGGGCACAAATTCGGTGAGTTTTCGCCCACGAGGACATTTTACAGCCATGCTGGAGGCGATAAGAAATCACGCCTAAAGGGGAAGAAATAGTAAGAGGAAAGACGGACACAAGACCAGGGAAGGTTAGACTACGAGATGGAAGTGAGGGCTATTGCGAAACATATACGGGTATCTCCTCGGAAGGTTAGATTACTTATGAGGGAGATAAAGGGAAAAAAGGTTGAAGAGGCACTTAACCTCCTTACCTTTGCTCCCCAAAAAGGGGCCCCTATCTTGCGCAAGTTAGTCAATTCCGCTGTAGCCAATGCTGGCCAGTATCCTGATATTGATGTCGATAATCTGTTTATAAAGCAAATAGTTGCTAATGAAGGGCCAACCCTCAAACGGTTTAGGCCAAGAGCTATGGGTCGGGCAACAAGGATAAGAAAGAGAACCAGTCATTTGACGGTCATACTTGATGAGAAATAGCACTGTGAAGAGCGCCTAAGAATCATAAAACACACAGAAACGTCAGCAGGGGGCTTTAGTGGGCCAAAAAGTACATCCAGTAGGATTGAGATTAGGCATTAACAGAACCTGGAATAGCAGGTGGTTTGCTGGTCCGGAGTTTGCCTCACTTGTCGTAGAAGATCAGGAGATCCGGAAGTTTTTGAAAAAACGACTTCATCAGGCTGGGGTCTCCAACATAGAGATTGAGAGAGCAGCTAACAAGGTTAGGCTGAGGATTTATACATCGAGACCCGGGATAATCATCGGTAAGAGAGGGGTAGAGATAGAAAATCTTAAAAAGGAAATCGAGACCAAAATAAGGCGGGAGGTCTTTATTGATATTAAAGAGGTGAGAAGGCCTGAATTGGAAGCCCAGTTAATCGCGGAGAACATAGCGATGCAGTTGGTTCGTCGGGTGGCCTTTCGGAGGGCCATGAAAAAGAGTGTTGCTTCGGCCATAAGGTTTGGCGCTCAGGGTATAAAGATTTCCTGTAGCGGTAGGTTGGGTGGCGCTGAGATGGCGAGGAGAGAATGGTACAGAGAGGGTAGGGTGCCATTGCATACCCTGAGGGCAGATATAGACTATGGATTTACTGAAGCCTTTACCACGTACGGAGTAATAGGAGTAAAGGTAACCGTCTGTAAAGGTGAGATTTGGCCCAATAAGATGGAATAGAAAGGGAATCGTATGCTCAGCCCGAGAAAGGTTAAACATAGAATGGTGCAAAAGGGGCGGATGAGGGGTAAGGCCTATCGAGGGTCGGATATTGAGTTTGGCGATTTTGGTCTCCAGGCAGCAGAGTGTGGTTTTATGTCCGCAAGGCAGATCGAGGCTGCAAGGATAGCAATCACGAGACATGTCAAGAAGGGCGGCAAGATATGGATACGGGTTTTTCCGGATAAGCCCATCACTAAGAAGCCTGCTGAAACCAGAATGGGTAAAGGTAAGGGTAATTTTGAAGGTTGGGTAGTAGTGATAAAACCTGGCAGGGTTTTATATGAGATAGAAGGCGTTGGCAGAGAGGTAGCACGAGAGGCCTTCCGGTTGGCTGGCAATAAGCTACCATTTGCTACGAGATTCTTGACGAGGAGTTCTTAGCGCCATGAAAGCAGCAGAGCTACGGGAGTTGAGTATTGAAGAATTGATGGAGCGGGAAAAGGAGTCAAGAAAAGCGTTGTTTAACCTTCGATTTCAGATGGGTTCGGGCCAATTGAGTAACCATACTGCTCTAAAAAAGGTGAAAAGGGACATTGCTCGGATAAAGACGGTATTGAACCAGAAATATGTAAACAAAGATAAAGCTGAGGCCGAGGATGGAGATACGCGGTAAAAGAAAAGAGATGACTGGCATTGTCTTAAACAGCAACATGGATAAGACTGTGAGGGTCTTAGTTGAGAGATTGGCCAAGCATAAGAAATATAAAAGGTACATCAGGTACCGGGCGAAATATCTGGTACATGATCCCCACAATAGCTGTCAGGCAGGCGATAAGGTGAAAATAATTGAATCCCGCCCTTTGAGTAAGTTGAAAAGATGGAGAGTTTTAGAGATTTTGGAGACAGGTGACCAGTAAAGCGTTTCTTCTATTTTCCATGGGTTTTACAGCACCAGGTTTTTTGTTAAAAGAGATAATTGCTATGATCCAGGCTGAGACAATATTGAATGTGGCTGATAATTCAGGTGCCAAGAAATTGTACTGCATAAAGGTTCTCGGCGGCACAAGGAGAAGATACGCACGAGTAGGTGATGTTATTGTGGTATCTGTAAAGGAGTCTTTGCCTAATAGCAAAGTAAAGAAGGGTGATGTTTTAAGGGCGGTTATTGTCAGGACAGTCAAGGAAATTAGGCGGGATGATGGTTCATACATCAAGTTCGATGAAAACTCGGCGGTATTAATCAGTCCACAAAACGAGCCGATTGGAACGCGAATTTTCGGACCTGTTGCCAGGGAGTTGCGGGCAAAAAGGTTTATGAAGATAATCTCTCTTGCCCCTGAGGTGCTGTAAGTGGTTTCAAAGGTATCCATTATGGCCAAACACAAGTTTCACATAAGAAAGAATGATAAGGTAATGGTAATTGCTGGCAAAGAAAAGGGGAAGATCGGCTCGATTTTGAAGGTGATTCCCCAAAAAGAAAGGGCTATAGTGGAAAAACTAAATATGGTCAAAAGGCATACCAGACCTGGAGGTAAAGGCAGTAAGGGTGGTATTGTTGAAAAAGAGGGCCCGATCCGTCTATCCAACCTTATGCTTGTGTGTGGAAAATGTGCTGAGACAGCAAGGATAGGGAACAAGGTACTCGAGGATGGCAGCAAGGTCAGGTTTTGCAAAAAATGCGGGGAGTTTTTAGATAAGTAACACTATGTTCCCTTTGTCTTAATAATTGCATGTGTTCTGTTCATTGTTGTGTGGGTAATGCAAACCAGTAAAACGAATTAAATATAAATCAAGCCAACTATTTGCTATGTCTCGATTAAGGGAAAAATATGTCAGAGAAATCGTACCGACTTTGATAAAAGAGTTTGGCTATCGAAATATCATGGAGGTACCAAAACTTGTTAAGGTGGTTCTCAACATGGGACTCGGTGAGGCAATACACAATATCAAGGTACTAGATTCAGGTGTTGACGAACTGACAGTTATTGCTGCTCAGAGACCTGTGGTTACCCGAGCTAAGCAGTCCATTGCGGGATTTAAGCTGAGAGAAGGAATGCCCATTGGGTGTATGGTCACCCTGCGAAGGGAGAGGATGTACTATTTTTTAGATAAGCTTTTTAATGTAGCCCTCCCCAGAGTTAGAGATTTTCGCGGTTTATCAGATAAGGCCTTTGATGGTCGAGGTAATTTTACACTTGGCATTAAGGAGCAAATTATTTTTCCCGAGATCAACTATGACAAAATTGATCAGGTAAGAGGCCTCAATATTACTATTGTTACAACCTCCAGAACAGATGCAGAAGCTCGGTTTCTTCTTGGGAGGATGGGATTGCTATTTCGGAGGTGAGAAAGGGGTTGTTTTGGCAAGAAAATCCTTGATTGCAAAGGCGAAGAGAACACCAAAGTTTTCTGCTCGCAGGTATAACAGGTGCCCTCTCTGTGGCAGAAGCAGAGGCTTTTTGAGAAAGTTTGGAATTTGTCGGATTTGCTTCAGAGATTTGGCTTCAAGAGGCGATATACCAGGAGTTACTAAATCCAGTTGGTAGAAGAGTAGTAAGGGAGAGACAAAGGATGACGATGACTGATCCTATTGCTGATATGCTCACCAGGATTAGAAATGCGATTATGGCTTCATACGATGAAGTAGAGATCCCGTGCACAGAGATTAAGGTTAATATAGCCAAGATATTAAGATTTGAAGGCTACATCAGAAACTACGAGATAATCAAAGATGAGCAGCAAGGTCGTCTCATAATCTACCTGAAATACGGAGAGGACAAAGACCCGGTTATTAAAGGCCTTGTAAGGGTAAGCAAGCCGAGCTGCAGGGTGTATGCACGATGTAAGAAAATCCCTAAGGTACTAAATGGTCTTGGGATCAATATCGTATCAACCTCTAAGGGCGTAATGACCGACAGAGAGGCAAGAAAAATGGGAATAGGGGGAGAGATTGTTTGCTCGGTTTGGTAGTGAGAGTCAGGATTTTGCAGATCTAGGGTAAAGGGTGTAGAGGGAATGTCAAGGGTAGGTAGAAAGCCGATTATTTTGCCAAAAGGGGTAGAAATTACCTTTGATGGTACTATGTTATTGGTGAAGGGACCGAAGGGGGAGTTGCGACGCCTGATTCATCCTAAGGTCCAATTAGATATCGATGGTTCACAGATACTTGTGACCAATGCTGATAACTCGAAAGAATCTCGCTCGCTGTATGGTCTTTTTCGTTCACTGATAGCTAACATGGTTCTGGGTGTTACCGAGGGATTTAAGAAGACCCTTGAGGTAATTGGTGTGGGGTATAGGGTTGAACGTTCAGGTAACCAGCTGGTTTTTAATCTCGGGTATTCGCACCCTATTGCCTATGATATTCCCACGGGAATTGATGCCCAGATTGATCAAAGGAACAAGGTGGTATTGAGTGGGATCGATAAGGAACTCTTAGGGAGTACAGCAGCCAAGATTAGAAGTTTTAGAGCCCCCGAGCCGTATAAAGGAAAGGGGGTCAAATATTTTGAAGAAAAAATTAGACGGAAGGCCGGAAAGACAGGAGTAAAAAAATAGATTGGGTTTTCGGTTAGTGAGCCATTATGATTTCTGTTACAGACAAAAGAGATGCTCGGTTAAAAAGGAAGAAGAGGGTAAGAAAGAAGATACAAGGAACGCCCGAACGACCACGGTTGACTGTTTTCAAGACAGCGAAGCACATATATGCTCAAATCATAGATGACACAACTGGCCGAACCCTGGTGTCAGCAGCAACTGTCTGTAAAGACGTCGAGCCTAAGGTCAAAGGTGTTGGCGGTAATAAAAAAGGGGCAGTATTGGTCGGTGAGTCAATCGGAAGAAAAGGTAAGGCAAAGGGCATAAAAGAGGTTGTTTTTGACAGGGGCAGCTTTCTTTATCATGGAAGGGTTAAAGCGCTTGCCGATGCTGCGCGAGAGAAGGGACTGATTTTTTGATAAGGGCAAAAAGGAGCAGTAATTGATCAAAGAAGATGAAGATGCACAACTTGTTGAGAAGGTTGTCTATATCAACAGAGTTGCAAAAGTCGTAAAAGGAGGTCGCAGGTTCAGCTTCAGCGCTATTGTTGTGATTGGCGATGGCAAGGGTACGGTTGGCACCGGATTGGGCAAGGCGAATGAAGTCCCAGAAGCGATAAGAAAGGGAGGGGAACGGGCCAAAAAAGATATGAGAGCCGTTTCACTTTTAGAGGATTCCATTCCACATGAGATAATTGGAGTTTCCGGTTCGAGTTCTGTCTTACTTAAGCCAGCCCGCCCCGGAACAGGCATTATTGCTGGAGGGGCAGTTAGGGCAGTTTTAGAGGCGGCCGGTGTCAGGAACGTTGTGAGCAAATGCCTGCGTTCCCATAATCCCCATAATCTGGTTAAGGCCACCCTGAATGGGCTGATGTCTTTGAGAACCCCGGAGGAGATAGCAAGGTCCCGGGGCAAGACTGTAGAGGAGATTTTGAGCTGAGCCATTCTGGAGTTTGAGGAGCCCATATGAAGTTGCATGAATTGATGTCATCGAACGGTTTGAGGAAAAAGGCAAAGAGAATCGGCAGAGGAGGAGGTTCAGGAAAGGGAAAAACTGCGGGCAGGGGCACGAAAGGGCAAAACTCGCGCTCTGGCGGAGGAGTTAATGTAGGATTTGAAGGTGGGCAAATGCCTCTTCAGAGAAGAATTCCGAAACGGGGTTTTACCAATATCTTCAAGAAACAGTATGAAATTATTAACATAAGAGATCTTAAAGATTTTGCCTCAGGCGAAACGATCGACAGAGACACATTGTGCAAGGCTGGGTTACTCAAGAAGCCTGTGGCAGTAAAGCTTTTGGGCATAGGGGAGATATCTCATCCCCTCACCATAAAGCTCGATAAAGTCAGTCAGGCAGCAAAAGAGAAGATTGAATCTGTAGGCGGCACGGTAGAGGTGGTGTAACGGTGATCGGCGGTTTTCAAAACATAACAAAGATTCCAGAACTTAAGAAAAGGATAATTTTTACCCTCTTGATGCTGGTGGTTTACCGGCTTGGGTGTCACATTCCAACAGCTGGTATTGATGGATCAGCTTTGGCTGCCTTTTTCGGCGCCAGACAGGGCACCTTATTTGGTTTGTTTGATATGTTCTCAGGAGGAGCTCTCCAGAGGCTATCGGTAATGGCCCTCGGGATAATGCCTTACATAAGTGCGGCGATCATTTTGGAGCTTCTCACCGTAGTTGTTCCCCATTTGGAGAAATTGAAAAAAGAGGGAGAAGCTGGACGAAAAAAGATTACACGATATACGCGTTACGGTACGGTGATACTGAGCCTTGTCCAGGGTTTTGGTATATCCGTCGGTCTGGAGAGCATGACAAGCCCTTCAGGAGCTCTGGTTGTTCCGTTAGGAGGCTGGGGCTTTAGGCTTATGACGATGATAACCTTGTGTGCCGGTACAACCTTTTTGATGTGGCTTGGTGAACAGATAACCGAGCGGGGTATAGGAAATGGCATATCATTGATCATCTTTTCAGGGATTGTGGCACGGTTGCCATTAGCTATTGGCAACTCATTTCGCTTGATGGGTACGGGAGAGATGAGTCCATTTTTTGGAATCCTCTTGGTTGTTTTTATGATTGCTATTGTGGGGGTCATTGTTTTCATTGAAAGAGGTCAGAGACGCATACCGGTCCAGTACGCAAAAAGGGTGATTGGCAGGAAAATGTATGGGGGCCAGAGCACCCATCTACCATTAAAGGTCAATACTGCTGGCGTTATTCCTCCAATCTTTGCTTCTTCCATAATTATGTTTCCAGCTACCATAGCAGGTTTCCTAACTGTGAAGCAGATCGGTTGGCTTCAGTTCATTGTAACGTCTTTGGCGCCGGGGCGACTGATATATACCCTGCTTTATGTAGGTTTTATCATTTTCTTTTGCTATTTTTACACAGCTATTCATTTTAACCCTGCCGAGGTTGCCGATAATATGAAAAAGTATGGCGGATTTATCCCTGGCATTAGGCCGGGAAGAAGTACTGCCGAGTTCATTGACCGGGTGCTCACAAGAATAACATTCAGTGGAGCCATTTACGTTTCCATTATCTGTATTTTGCCTGAGATCTTAATTTACAGACTCAACGTCCCCTTTTATTTTGGGGGAACAGCCCTTTTGATTGTGGTTGGCGTTGGTATGGATACTATTACCCAGATAGAGACCCATTTGCTAACAAGGCATTATGAGGGTTTCATGAAGAGGGGGCTCGGTAGAGTGAGATAAGATATGAAGGTTCGATCATCCATAAAGAAGAGATGCAAAAACTGCAAGATAGTCAAGAGGAAAGGTGTGCTCAGGGTAATCTGTGATAATCCTCGGCATAAACAGAGACAGGGCTAGGTGCTTGAAAATTAGGAATCGAGGTTGTTTTAGGGTCTTTTAGGGAGAACGCGTTGTGGCCAGAATCGCTGGTGTTGATTTACCAAAGGGAAAGAGAATCGAGATAGCCCTTACCTATATTTATGGAATAGGGAGGAGCAGTTCTCGGAAGATTCTTGAGAAGGCAGGCGTAAACCTAGATACCAAATCAGATCAACTCACTGAGGAAGAAGTAACAAGGACCAGAAAGATAATTGATGAATCCTTTCAGGTGGAAGGAGATCTGCGACGGGAAGTATCTATGAATATTAAGCGCCTGATGGATATGGGGTGCTATAGGGGGCTACGGCACAGGAAAGGCCTCCCTGCTAGAGGCCAGAGAACTCACACAAACGCAAGAACACGAAAGGGGCCCAGAAGGATCATTGGAGGACGCAGAAAATAAAGGTTTGGAGGGGTAGTGGCCAAAGAAACAGGAAAGGCGAGTAAAGGCAAAAAAGAGAAAAAAATTGTTGTTAATGGGATCGTGCACATTCAGTCTACCTTTAACAACACTATCATTACCATCACCGATATGAACGGGAACGTGATAGCATCCTCGAGCCCAGGACAGGTTGGCTTTAAGGGTTCTAGAAAAAGCACTCCTTTTGCTGCCCAGTTAGCAGCACAGAGTGCATTAAAAAAGGCAATGTCTGTCGGTCTGAAGACTGCCGAGGTTCGGGTTAAGGGCCCCGGTGTTGGACGTGAAGCAGCCTTACGGGCATTACAAATGGACGGCTTTTCCGTCACCATGATTAGAGATGTGACCCCCATTCCACATAACGGTTGCAGGCCCCGAAAGAGGAGAAGGGTGTAGGAGGGAAAATAGTGGCTCGATATTCTGAAGCTGCGTGCCGGCTGTGCAGGAGGGAAAACGTGAAACTTTTCCTCAAAGGCGACAGGTGCTACACGGACAAATGCGCCTTTGAAAGGCGCTCTTATCCCCCTGGTCAGCACGGTCAGAGGAGAGGTAGAAAGATCTCCGACTACGGGATCCAACTTCGAGAAAAACAAAAGGTGAAGAGAATTTATGGGGTGCTAGAAAAGCAGTTTCGAAAGTATTATACCCGGGCTGATAGGCAAAAGGGAATTACTGGCACTAATCTGTTAATCTTGCTAGAACGCCGATTGGATAACATAGTCTATCGGATGGGATTTGCCTCTTCAAGGAATCAGGCAAGGCAGCTGGTGAGACATAATCATTCCACTGTGAATGGAAGGAAGGTCAATATACCTTCTTACCAGGTTAAGATCGGTGACGTGATAGAGGTAAGAGAGAAAAGCCGCAAGAGCCCTTTTATTCTGGAGGCAATGGAGACAGTTGTCAGGCGAGAGATGCCCTCGTGGTTAGAGGTTGATGGTAGTAATTTTCGCGGTATCGTCAAAGAATTTCCTAATCGTGAAGAGTTAACCATGCCTATCAATGAGCAACTGATAGTTGAGCTATACTCAAAATAAGTAACACATCCCAACAATTCCATCACTAAGAAATGGTTTAGTCTTTTAAAGACACTATAAAACAATCTGTCTTTGAGGTGATTTGTATCTATGAAAAAGCTACAGCAAAGAAATTGGAGAGATTTGATAAAACCTAAGATGATTGAAATCGAAACCGATTCCTTTACGGATTTTTACGGGAAATTTGTTTGTCAGCCGCTAGAGAGGGGTTTCGGGATCACTCTTGGGAATGCTTTAAGACGGATTCTCCTGTCTTCTCTGCAGGGGGCCGCCATTGTCTCTGTTAGATTTGATGGTGTGCCTCATGAATTTACGACGATTCCAGGGATAAAGGAGGATATAACAGACATCATTTTGAATCTAAAGGAAGTGAATCTCAAGACTGTCAATGATAGTGAAGAAGAAGAAGAGGAAATTAAGCTTGTTCTGGATCTCAAAGGGGAAAAGGAGGCAAAGGCTGGCGATATGCTCACCGACGGGAAGGTTGAAATAATGAATCGAGATAGCCATATTGCTACGCTCAATAAGGATGCTGTTTTGCATGCTGAGATGATAGTCAAAACCGGCAGAGGATACGTTCCGGCAGAGAAGAATGTGGCAGGAGATCAAGAAATCGGCGTAATACTCATAGATGCTCTTTTCTCACCGGTCAGGAAAGTGAGCTATGTAGTTGGTAACGCACGGGTCGGCCAGAGGACTGATTATGATAAATTGACGTTAGAGATCTGGACGAATGGAACGGTGGATCCACAAGATGCTTTAGCCTTTGCTGCAAAGATTCTTAAGGAACAGGCTACTCCTTTTATCAATTTCGAAGAAGAACCGGAAGAAGAAGTAGAAAAAGAAGAAAAAGAGGTGGAAGAAAAGGTAAATGAGAATCTATTTAAGCCGGTGAGTGAGCTTGAACTGTCTGTGCGCTCATCTAATTGCCTGAAGAATGCTAACATAAAATATATCTACGAATTGGTCCAGAAAACAGAGAGTGAGATGCTCAAGACAAAGAATTTTGGAAGAAAGTCCCTGAATGAGATAAAGAGGATCTTGGAGGAAATGGATCTGCAGTTTGGCATGGAATTGGAAAATTTTCCCTTCCCCAAGCATGATGAACAGGAAGGACAGGGGGAGAAGGAAGAGGAACAGGATCAATGAGGCATAGAAAGGCAGGAAAAAAGCTGGGTCGGGACTCAAGCCATCGAAAAGCCGTTTTGAGAAACCTGGTCACTTCCCTGTTTCGATATGAGGAGATTTCAACAACACATGCAAAGGCTAAGGCATTGCGACCTGTTGCTGAGAAGATGATCACCCTTGCCAAGCGGGGTGATCTTCATGCGCGTCGTCAGGTCCTTTCCTATTTTATGGATAAATCTGTTGCCAATAAACTGTTTGATCAGATGGGCGAGCGTTTTTCGGATCGCCAGGGTGGCTACGTTAGGATTTTAAGAGCTGGTCATAGGATCGGCGATAATGCACCGGTCGCAATTATCCAGCTGTTATTGGCGGATAAGGGGAAGGGAGCGGATAAGGCCATTAAGAGGGACCAAAAGGGCGCTGAGAAGGTTCCCAAGAAGGCTTCAGATAAACAGGAGAGCCCTAAGAGCGCAATAAAGGTACCTGAAGCTGAAGAGAAAAAGGATTCCCCCAAAGGAAAGAAAAAGGCTTCTGAGGTCAAAAAAGAAAGCCCCAAAAGAAAAACAGGGGTTCCCGAGGAGAAAAAGAAGACCTCCAAAAAGGAGAAAAAGGATTCCCGGGATAAACAGGGCATCTCGAAAGACAAAGTGAAGGTCGCCAAGAGAAAACAGGAGAAAGCAGAGAAACCATAAAGCGAGAAATGGTGCGCACAAGAGATAAGAGATGAAAGCTCAAACGGAGCGTGAAGCATTTTTCGAGAAAACAAGCCCCCTTCATGATACATGAGGAAGGGGGCTTTTTTTGTGGACGACTTACAAATTCCAACGGAAATTAGCTCATGTATACGTTTAATCATAAGGATCTGTTAGGGATAGATCAGCTCTCGGTCGGCGACATAAACATGATACTCGATACTGCCGATGCATTCCTGGAGATCTCATCCAGAGATATCAAGAAAGTCCCGACCCTGAGGGGCAAAAGCATTATCAATTTTTTTTATGAGCCGAGTACAAGAACAAAGGCCTCCTTTGAAATGGCTGCTAAACGACTCAGCGCAGATACGCTGAGCCTTTCTGCAAATGAGAGCAGTATGGCTAAGGGAGAGACACTCATCGATACGGCACAGAACCTGCAGGCCATGAATCCAGATATTATCGTCCTGAGGCATCCCTCCAGTGGTGCACCACATTTCTTGGCCAAACATCTCGAGGCAGGGGTAATTAATGCAGGTGATGGAATGCATGAGCATCCCAGCCAGGCATTGCTAGATCTTTTCACCATTCGAAAAAAGAAGGGCCGGATAAAGGGATTAAGGGTTGTCATAATTGGGGACATAGCGCACAGTAGGGTCGCAGGGTCCGATATACGGGCCTTGAAGAAGATGGGAGCCGAGGTAACCGTTTCAGGCCCGGCGACCATGATTCCTGCTGATGTTGAATCATTAGGGACGCAGGTGGTGCTGGATCCGGTAAGGGCTTTGAAGAACAAGGATGTTATCATGATGCTACGGATTCAGCTCGAAAGGCAGAGTGGAATCCTGTTTCCGAGCCTGCGGGAGTATTCCAATTTTTTCGGTTTAAACAAAGAGCTTTTAAAGGGGGCAAAAAAGGATGTCATTATAATGCATCCAGGCCCAATAAACAGGGGTGTGGAGATAACGTGGGATGTGGCAGATGGACCCTTATCCGTGATCCTTGATCAGGTCAGCAATGGTGTGGCCATACGAATGGCCCTCCTTTATCTGCTCATTGGAGGGGAATGAGGTGATAACCTGGATCAAAGGTGGAGATATAATAGATCCTCGCCTTGGAACACAAAAGAAACTGGATATTCTCATAAGTAAGGGAAGGATTGAAAAGCTCTTTACTCCTGGGAGCTTTCAGCCACCTGGTGGTGGTCAAGTAAAGACAGTAGATGCATCAGGGATGTTCGTTACCCCTGGCCTCATTGATATGCATGTTCATTTCAGGGAGCCTGGAGAGGAGTACAAAGAGACGATTGCCTCGGGGAGCACGGCTGCTGCTGCAGGAGGGTTTACCGCCGTGGCATGTATGCCTAACACAAACCCTGTTAATGACTCACGATCTGTTACAGAATTTGTTTTAGAGCGGGCGCGAAAGGCTAATGT
>JADFWK010000155.1 GCA_015223015.1 Pseudomonadota bacterium | reverse complement strand
CAGCAGCTCCGCTTTTAGCTTGGCAGCGGTTTGCACCACCACAAGAACAACCTTTACCACCGAGTGTATTAGGCTATTGGCAACGATTTGGGTAGTGATATAAACGCATGCATCAGCTAGCCATGACTCAAAGAGCCCAACAATTCCAACAAGAGCCTATATTTGAGGTAAGCGAACGAGGAAATCGAGTCATCGTAATCGAACGTGAGTCCGGTGACTGGGAGGCGGGTTGCAAAGCATCTATCAATGGGATAAAAGCCCGCCTCCAACAGGGCCTTGCGTCTAAACAACGGGTAGTATCCAATCATGCACCAGAAATAGCGTTAGAGTGCACCCTGTATCTGAGCAACAAATGTAATCTGCGGTGTCGATATTGCTATAGTAGAGATGTTCGCAATGTGAAGGAAAATGGAGAAACCATGTCGCTGGATATGCTCAAAAAGGTTGTACCAGCCGTTCTTTCTATGAATTGGAAAGCCGTAAATTTCTTCCTCTACGGTGGTGAGCCCTTATTGGATCCAAACTTAGTTACCGACGCCATAAGTTTAATTCATCATGAGAACACCCATTATCGAAAACGTGTTTCATTTTCCATTGAGACCAATGGTACGTTATTCACCCCTGAGAACATAGCAATTATCGTGGCCGCTGATGTCCATGTTGGTGTGTCTATGGATGGTCCACCAGCTATTCAGAACCGCAATAGACCCACAAAGGAAGGCAGATCATCTTACGATATGGTGGTACACGGGCTTAACCTGCTTCAGCAGATGCGCATTCCCTTCTCAATCACAGCAACTATAGTCCAACCGTGCGATCTTGAATCTGTCTTCGATTATCTACTGAGGTTCCAGTGGACACCATTTATTAGGCTCAGCCCGATGCTGCCAGAAGGAAACGCTCTTCAAATTACGAGCAATCAATCTTGCAACACCTCTCAAGAAGCGCTGGCTTCTGCACATCTTCGTGTTGTAGACCGCATGCTTGCGAACAATCGGTATAGTCACTTCAAAGTGCATTGTGGAAACATCGCTTCTATGGTAAATAACTTAGTCACTGACATGCGTCCCGATTTCTGTTTAAAATCGCCTTGCGGGGCAGGTTATGGTATGATCGAATTCCACCCAAACGGGGATATCGTTACGTGTGACAAGACATATTATAGGTCTGAGCTGGGCGTGCTCGGAAAAATCAATGATATAGAACATCCACGAGATCTCCAATCGCTTTATGACACCTCACCACTTCGCCGCATGATCGCTTCGCGAACCGTTGATACTATCACATTGTGCAAGGATTGCGCCTTTAAACGTTTCTGTGGTGGGGGCTGTAGCCTTGGTTCATATCTAAAATTCGGGACCTTCGCACGTGAGGATGTGCTTTGTGAGTACAGAAAACGGATGTTTGAAGGTCTTCTTTGGCGACTCCAGGATAATCCTTATAACGCTCTTCTACTTATGAAACCTTGGCTATTTTCTCAGGGGGTATCTTTATGAATGCTGATATCGATGTGTTATACATCCATCCGGCACGGCGAAGTGATTGTCCGATGTTTAATCTCATGTCTGTTGGTGTTGTGGGACTGATGAATCTATTGCGTGCACAGGGATATCGTGTGAGGGGAGTAAACTGTGGGATTGAGAAGCGGTTGGATCCCAGATTTTATCTGGAAGGATGGCTTGGGGGTTATCAGCCACGAATTATCTTTGTTGATCTACACTGGTACGAACATGCCTACGGTGCTATTGAGGCTGTGAGGACCTGCAAAAAGCTCTACCCTATGATCCCCATAGCTTTAGGGGGCATTTCGGCTTCTGTTTTTTCGCATGAGATCTTGAGTTCTTTCCCTGAAGTGGACTTCATTCTTCGTGGGGATTGTGAGGAGCCCATTGTTGCTCTTGTGGATGCCGTGTTACACTCCAATGATTCGGATCTTCATCTTGTGCCCAATTTGAGTTGGCGTCGGAATGGGGAGGTGGTTGAGAACGAGCAATCATTCACGCTTAAAAGCTTTGGAGGAATCGATTTCGTCAGTATCGACTTCTTAGAACACTGGCCTATGTACTATCATATGGGAATTGCTGAGTTTGTGGATTGTGAACCGAACTTCTGGCTTCCTATAGCGAGGGGTTGTCAATTCGATTGTTGCTTTTGCAGTGGAGGGCGTGAGTCCCAAAAACGTATCTTCAAACGTGACCAATTGATTTTGCGAAATATAGATGACGTTCATCAAGATCTTCAGCGCCTCACGAAGCTTGGAGTGATACGCGTAAATCTCTCTCACGATCCTGCATGTTTAGGTGAGTCATATTGGCGCAAATTTCTCGACCCGGTAAAACGGTTCAGTTCCTCTCTAGGCGTCTATCTTGAGTTCTTTCAGTTGCCGTCAATCCCATTCCTCAAAGCCCTCTTTGAATTCTTTAATGTCGATAGAAGCATTCTTATCTTCACTCCTATCTCTGGGAACGAAAAGGTACGTAGTGAAGGCGGCAAGCACTTCACGAACCAACAGTTTCTGAACGTGATAGAGCACTGTAAACGGTATGGGGTAGAAGTGGGGATATATTTCTCGTCCAATCTTCCTTTTGAAAATCTTCAAACATTTCAAGAGTCCATCGAACTAGCACGCTCTCTTATACGCATATATCCGCCTGATAAGTTATATGTTATCAATCAACAGATAGCCCTTGATCCTGAATGTCCAATGTACAGAGATCCTGAGAGATACGGCATTATACGTCAGTTTACAAGCTTTCAAGACTACTATGACTATTGTAGGGATTTGCCGAATAAATTACAGCATAGTGATAATGGATTCTTTACTACCCTTATTGATAGAGCCACGCTAACTGCAATGTACCATGGCTGGGATCTGGAAATAAATTTTGAGCGGCTGCAGCGCTTTCCATGGAATGAAGTTACGTTAGAGATAACGCCCGATGGAGTAGTGCTGATATATAAAAATCAAAGAGTTATGGTGAGCTACATAGTGGGGGATTTGTGCGGATTTTTGCAGTCATTGAATCTGCCCTTATCGTGTAGTCAAGTCGGCTTCAGTTGGCCGGGTAATATGGTCTACGAAGCGGTCAAGGAATTGGATACCTTTGTCACCCAATTGTACACGGACAAAAGAAAGCGAGAACAATGCGTATGACCTCTAACGGGCAATCGGCTGATGTGCTGTTGGTAATGCCATCTGACCCTGTATCCTTGGCTTATGATTTATCGCCCCCGCTCCAAGCGCTTGGCATCGGTTATCTCGGTGCGTATTTGCATGCAAATGGGTGCCATGTGACTTTGCTCGATGCACATCTTGAGGGTTTGTCTCCAGAAGCTATTGCAGCTGTGGTTGAACGAATTCGACCTGCTGTTCTTGGGTTCAGTGTTCAATCTCGGACAGCTTTGGTGGAGGTGTGGCACATTTTGAAAAGCATGGAAGCGCGTGAACTAAGAGTAGAGCATTTGACCTTGGGAGGGCATTTTGCTACGGTATCAGATCAAGCTATCTTAGAGCGGCTTCCTGAGATAGATTCTATTGTGCGGGGTGAAGGTGAAGAAGCTCTTCTGGAGATTGCCAAGGCTGTCATTCGGGGTAAGGACTGGCGGACTGTTGAAGGCATCTCGTATACTCACAATGGACATGTCATCGGGAATCCGAGCCGAAAAGCACCCACAGAAATTGATCGCTATCCATTCCCCTTTCGAGAGTACTCATTTCAGAGCCTTAAGCGAGTCAGAGGGATACTGTCAATCGTCAGCAGTCGAGGATGCTGGGGGGCTTGTTCCTTTTGCGCTAGCAAACAGCTACAAGCCGAGCGTGGAAGACCAATATGGCGGCCTCGTTCACCGAAAGCCGTTGCCGATGAAGTTCAACTTCTTGTGGAAAAGTACAATGCAGACTTTATCCAATTTGTAGATGACTGCTTCTTGGGTACAGGTCATCGTGGATCTGAGCGTGCCGCAGCTATTGCTAAGGAGATTTTGGCAAGGGACCTTAAAGTCAGATTTTCGATAGAGGCCCGTTCAGATACTGTGGCTCGGTCTTCAGAAACACTGGCCTTGTTGAAAGAATCAGGACTCGCTGCTGTCACCTTAGGGGTTGAATCGGGAGTAGATCGGACTTTACGGACGTTCAACAAACAAACCTCCGTGGGCACAAATATGCGAGCTATCAAAGTACTCAAGAACGTTGGGCTGAGGACAACCATCGGTTTCATTTTTTTTGATCCATATTGCACTCCAGACGAACTCTATGAGAACTTACAATTTCTGCAACACATCAAAGAGATCGATCCTGATATTGGTCTTCCTCCATGTTTCACCGAACTGCTTATCTTTGAGGGAACACCCATAAAGGAGCAGCTTGAAGCGGATGGACTTTTGCGAGGTGATTGGCAGCATGACTATACCTACGTATTCGCTGATAAACGGGCGACACTGGTCTATGATTTGTGGAAGCGTTTTGAGACAATTCGACCTAATATCCTAAACCCTTTGGTAGATACATTCGGGCTTAGAATACCACTGTTCGATTTGAAAAGTAGGTTATTGGATGCCTGGGATTTTGACACTATGAATAGCATTCTCTCCTTTGTTGAGACATACGGCGCTGTATCAGAGGTTGATTTGGATACTTTTCTGAGTGAGCTCTTCATAAGGCAAGAAGAAAAACTCAGATATGCATTGGTCGTCCTTTTATACTCCGGGAGGGGGGTATTATGAGGATTCTGTTCTCTGTTCCCTACAACCAAGATCCATCGATAATCAATGCTTACCGGGATCGTCGAGATCACGTGAGGGATGTATATCTACCTGCAAGCCCGAGCTTCTTTACCTCTGGACGGGACAGCTTTTTGACACAAAGCGGTTGTCCAGATCGAACTTCCCGTTTAGCTCGGATTTCTGATCCCGGCTATGATCAAGAAGTTCAAGATATCATTGATGTACTCAGACCTGCAGGAATTGGGGTAGATCTTTTGCTAAATGCATCGTGTGATTCAGGCCGCTTTGTGAACGAAAGGGAGTTTGCTCGGCTTATAGAATACATATCCTCTTTTAGGCATCTAAGCGGGGTCACCCTTACGAATGCCTACTATGCTCGACAAATCAAGGAAATACTTCCATACCTTGAGATTAAAGCATCTGTCATTGCGGGTATTGACACCGTGCGGAAAGCAATGTACTGGGAGGCATTTGCAAAGCCTGATGTCATCGGTGTGGCTAGCGACGTGAACAAGTCCTTGCCACTTTTACGAAATATTCGTAGAGCTGTACATGCAAATATTCAGGTTATTGTTAATAGTGGGTGCATGCATGGCTGTCCCTTTTTCAGTCAACATTACAATTATCTATCGCACGTGCCTCGGTCTGCAACCAAGAAGTTGTCGTCAGGGCAGCCATTCTCATACGAACTACTATGCCGAAGCATCGTTGATGCAGCTCCGTGGACTCTGTTAACCTGCCAATACATCGCCCCAAAGAATCTTCGGTACTATGAGGGCATCGTTGATCAGTTCAAGCTTATGGATCGGGCTTTACCAACTCAGGAGATAATTGGCTATATTGATGCGTATATTGAAGGAACTTCAAGTCGTATTCTCCCCTACGATCCCGAATGGTCCTTTGACGAGCCAGCGAGTGTGTTTGAGCGTATTTCTACATGTGACCGTAATTGCGCTAGCTGTGATTGGTGTAAGACCACATGGTATAATGAGATCGTAGGCAAGCAAACACGATAGGGGCGGTAGAATAGGTCTCAACAGCCTTTTTTATTCTTGCCACAATATTTGCCTCTGCTTCGAACGCACCTATTTAGAATAAACAAAGGCTATAAATATTTTTTGGTGTATCTTTCAGGTTTTTTGGTTTTTTTCTGATTCTGTGTTTATTACCCGTAATAATGCCCTTCTTTCCTTTTTCTAAGCAGGTAAATAAACAAAAAAGCACCAAAGAAAGCTGTAATTATCTCAACTCTTTTCTGAAACACATGTTTCTTCAAATGTAGCCATCTCACGCAGTACTTTACATGACGCATCCACGAGGCTTATAACCAACCTGACATTATGAGTTTTATAGGCTACAATATCCTGTATCTATACTTCACACCGCCACAGATTGAGCTTTTTCAAACCTCTGAAACCGTAGCGTAAGTAAAGAGTCAAGTTCCTGTTTGTG
>JADFWK010000154.1 GCA_015223015.1 Pseudomonadota bacterium | reverse complement strand
GCAGTAAGGAGTATGGAGCAGGGAGTATGGGCAAAGGAGCCGGCTCGGCAGTCGGTGCCATCCGAAAGGCCATTACGCCATCCGCAACAAAATCCAAGGCCCTGGCAGTCCCCAAGGCAAGGGAAGTCAAGCCCGATGATATCATTCCCATGGATGATGATTTTAAGGATTTTTAAGTTATTAGGTAGAAGGTTGAAGGTAGAAGGCTGAAGTAGGCGGAAGGCTGAAGGCAGGTGGAAGGTGGAAGTAGTGCCTGAACGAAAACACCTCTTTTTGTCATTTCTCGCTTTGCTCGATAGGAAATTTAGGGATATATCGTGCGCGATCACACGAAACTTAGGGCATTTGAGCTGGCTGACGAGGCAGCAGTATTGGTTTATCGGGTGACCGTAAAATTTCCGAGAGAAGAGTTGTATGGTTTGACTTCTCAAATGCGGCGGGCAGCGGTTTCGATTCCTTCTAACATCGTTGAAGGATGCGCACGTGACAGTCAGACCGATTACCTTCGTTTTCTCTACATAGCCTTCGGGTCATTAAAGGAACTGCATTATCAACTAAGTTTATCAAAACGTTTGGGGTTCTTGAGCAACCAGGATTTATCTCTGATTGAACCAAAGATTGTCGAAACAGAGAAGGTCTTGAATGGTTTGATTCGAGCGTTGCGAAATGATTGATATCCTTCAGCCTTCAGCCTTCTACCTTCAACCTTCCTAAAAAAATGACTGATGAATTAAACGACAAAGATTTTAAAAATATCAGCCACATGGTCTATGAACTGTGCGGTATCAATCTGCATGCTGGAAAGAAAAAACTTGTAAGTGCCCGTTTGAGTAAACGTCTGAGGAAAGGAGGCTTCAAATCATTTGACGAATATCTGAGATTTGTGAAGACGAAAGAGGGAGCTGATGAGATGATCTTAATGATCGATTCCCTCTCCACTAATCTCACCAGTTTTTTCAGGGAGGAAAAGCACTTCCATAAGCTCGAAGAGATCCTGCCTGAATTGTTGGGCACACAACGCAGACCTGAACTGAGGTTATGGAGTGCGGGTTGTTCAACAGGTGAAGAGCCATATTCTCTTGCAATGATGTTGAGTGAGGCAATCAAACACGGTGTGGACCTGAAGATACTGGCTACGGACATCTCTACTGGAGTACTACAAACGGCTGTTGCCGGTGTGTATTCGGAAGACCGGCTCAAGGGTGTCCCGGGTTCTTTGCTCAGAAAATATTTCCAGCTTGGCCAGGGACGCTGGGAAGGATATTACCGGGCAAAAGAGAATTTGAAGGATATTATAGAGTTCAAGAGATTCAATCTCATGGACAAACCGGTTTTTAACAATACTTTTGATGTCATATTCTGCAGAAACGTAATGATATATTTCGATAAGAAGACACAAGAGGGTTTGATTAACAGGTTCTACGACTGTCTAAAACAAGGCGGTTATTTGTTTATAGGTCATTCTGAGAGTTTGACCGGATTAGTCCATCGATTCAAATATGAAGAGCCAACTGTCTATCATAAATAATCAGTGGCGGAGAAATTACTTGTTATGAGTCAAGAAATAGTCGGCATTTCAGATGTTAAGGTCAGCGGAGATCCGAATAATATGCTTATTACTTACGCCCTTGGTTCATGCATCGGTATTACTGTTTTTGATCCAAAGGTAAGAGTGGGAGGGCTTTTACACTTCATGCTTCCTACTTCATCGCTGGATTTGGATAAGGCCAGAAAGAAACCTGCAATGTTTGCCGATACAGGCATACCCCTTCTATTTAAGTCCTGTTACAAGCTCGGGGCTAACAAAAAACGGATGATCGTGAAGATCGCCGGAGGGGCCAGTGTGCTGAACAATGAGAACTACTTTCGGATCGGCGAGAAAAACATAACTGCTGTAAGAAAAATATTCTGGAAAAACAAGGTAATGGTAAGTGCCGAAGACATCGGCGACAATTACAACCGGACCGTTACGCTGCATTTATCCACCGGCCAGGTCTTGGTTAAAAATCGCGGGACTATAATAGAGTTATAGTGGTTCGAGTGTTTGTTATACTCTACTCGGCCACAAATTGCCTTTTATGCAGTGAGACTGATGTGAGGAGTCACTATGGCCTTTAATGTACTGATTGTAGACGATTCAAGTTCTATGAGGGCCGTCATCAAGAAGGTCATTTCCATGTCGGGTTTCAAAACGGATCAATGTCTTTTTGCCGGTCACGGTAAAGAGGCCTTTAAGGTGCTGGCTGATAACCGGGTGGATGTAATCCTCTCGGATATAAACATGTCGGAGATGAACGGACTGGAGTTCTTGGCGGAGATTAAAAAGGATGATCTCCTTAAAAAGATCCCGGTAATACTCATAACTACAGAAAGCGGTGAAAAACGCATGCAGGAGGCCTTTGAACTGGGGGCAGATGGTTTTATCAAAAAGCCGTTTTTACCTCAGGAGGTCAAAGAACGTCTCTATGAAGCGTTAGGAGTGAGTGATGAAGGAGAATATGAAGAAGAAGATATAGAAGAAGATGATGAGGATCTTGATTTTTAAGGTCTTTGAAAAGCTCAAATTGTCATGAGTATATGCTATGGGAGACAGAGATATCCGGTTTTACGAGTACTATCTGAAGCCTGGATATATTTTCTTGAACAGGGAACCTTCAAATATATCTACAGTTGTCGGGTCGTGTGTGGCGGTATCTCTATGGGGATGCAAAGGAAATTGTGGCGGTATGGCTCACTATCTCTATCCCTTTGCCGATAACAGAGACAGAGCGACCGCCAAATACGGGAATGTGGCAATCAACCATCTGATAAAGATATTTCTGGATTGGGACGCTGACAGGAGAGACGTCGGGGCCCAGATATTCGGCGGGGCGTCGTTACGGCATTCGACTGAGTGTGAAAAGATAGCCCAGGAAAATATCAGGGTCGCCAGGTGTGTTCTGGAGAGATCCGGGATCAAGATAATTTCAGAGGATGTGGGCGGGGATATGGGTCGAAAGGTCATATATAATACGTATAGCAATGAGGCCATTGTTTACAAGACCGAGAGGCTCCGTGGTTCGGATTGGTATCCTTATAGTCATGAAAGATAAATTGCTAAAAAGATGAACATCGAACGTCCAACATCGAACGTTGAATGGAAAAGATGAAGAAACAGACTTATGACCTGGAAGAAAGGCTGCTAATTAGTGCCTGAACGAAAACTAACCAAAGCTGTCATTTCGAGCAAAGCGAGAAATCTTATCATACTGAAAATACAGGTAT
>JADFWK010000153.1 GCA_015223015.1 Pseudomonadota bacterium | reverse complement strand
AATAGAAAGCTAACATTAAGCTTTTTACGCATTTCAAGGAGGATGTTAAAGATCTGTGCAGACATAGATGCGTCAAGCATGGACGTGGGCTCGTCAGCCACCACAAACTCTGGGTTCAGGACCATGGCCCGTGCAATAGAGACTCTCTGTCTTTGTCCTCCGCTCAGTTGGTGTGGATAACGATGCGCAAAGTCATGAGGAGGAGATAGACCAACCGATTTCATAGCCTGCCACACCACGTCTTCTTTCGCTTTAGTATTTCCAATTTTGTGAATGATAAGAGGTTCTGAGATTGTGTCAAAGACTGAGAACTGGGGATTCAGAGACTGGTAAGGGTCCTGGAAGATCATCTGGACTCTGCGGGAATAGGCTTTTGAGGCTTTTGCCTTCAGGTTAGTAATATCACGGCCATCCAGATATATTTTTCCCTCGCCAGGTTGTTCCAGTCTGACGATCAGGCGTCCCGCCGTGGTCTTGCCGCTTCCGCTTTCGCCAACAAGTCCGAATATCTCCCCCCTCGTTATCTTGATACTTACCTCGTTGAGGGCAATGACTTCTTGACCGCGGTCCCCGAACAAGAAGGCCTTGGTTCTATATTTTTTAACGATACGATCAAGCTTAAGGATAGTTTTTTCTCTATGATCCATCATGATTCGTGTTTTCTATTCACCACAATGCTTTCCGCACTGATGGCAAAGTACCTTGTGCGTTGGTGTTATCTCCAGCCACACCGAAGGATTACTTTTGCATGACACGCTCGCTTCAGTGCAGCGATCGGAAAACCGACATCCGAAAGGAGGATTAATGAGATTGGGTGCCTCACCTGGAATAGGCATCAGTTGTGACTTTTCTCCTGTCAGCGTGGGGTATGATGAAAGGAGGGCCTTTGTATAGGGGTGCGACGGATTATCAAAGACCTCTTCCCTGGCTCCGTATTCCACAAGCTGTCCTGCATACATAACGCCGATATCATGACATATATCTGCCACAATTGAGATATCGTGGGAGATATAGATGATGCTGACCCCAAATTCCCTTTGTAAGCTCTTTGTCTCTTCAAGAATTTGATCCTGGACAATAACATCCAGAGCAGTAGTGGGCTCATCGGCAATAATCAGTTTAGGCTTGCAGGCCAGCGCCATTGCAATAATGGCCCTCTGTTTCATGCCACCGCTGTACTGGTGCGGATAATCTCTCATGCGATCTTCTGGAAGCCCCACAAATTTAAAAAGTGCTCTGACCTGTTCATGTGCCTCATTCTTGTTATGTGAAGGAGTGTGGGTATAGATAGCCTCTGTAATTTGGTCGATAACCCGGTGGACTGGATTTAGTGCATTCATGGCGGCTTGAAAGATCATAGCTATTTCTTGCCACCTGATCTGTCGCATTTCTTCATCAGTCTTTGTAAGGAGGTCTTCCCCATCAAAGAGAATGCGACCCTCCCGAATCAACCCGTTGGAGGGCAGTAATCTCATCACGGCCATACCCAGCGTGGTCTTTCCACAGCCTGACTCTCCCACAAACCCGAGGGATTTTCCTGCATCCAAAGAAAAAGAAACCCCTTCTACAGCATGGAGATAGCCATTTTGGGTCTGATAACCCACGCTCAAATTTTCTACAACCAACAGAGCCATTTTAATCAGTCGTCCCCTCTTTTCTCAGCCTTGGGTCAAGAACTTCATCCATAGCTCGGCCTAACATATAAAAGGAAAGTGTAATCAGTGAGATGCAAATACCCGGCGGAAGGAGCCAGTAGGGGGCTTTGAACATGTGTCCGGTCTTCCAAACCCATTGAAGCATCATACCCCAACTGACCGTTCCAGGATCCCCAAACCCTAAAAAGGCAAGAGCCGCCTCAATAATAATCGCGGAGGTTACTTGAAAGGTCATGTAAAGAAATGACAGAGGCAATACATTGGGCATGATATGCCTGAAAATGATTCTAAGATTTGAGGCCCCAGCTACCCGGGCTGCCTCTATAAAAGGTCTGTGCTTCAAAGAGAGGGTTTGGGCCCTGATGACCCTCGACACTCCCGGCCACCGGAATAGCGCGATAAAGAAGACAATAAACCAGATACTGAGCTGGCCAAAAAGTGCAGCCAGCATCAGCAACACCAGCAGGGATGGCATTACCATAATCATGTCTGCTAACCGCATGAGGAAGGTATCCATGAATTTCCCTGTATAACCGGCGATCATTCCTATGGCCGTGCCAAGGAAGACACTCATAAAAGCCGCTGAAACCCCTACCATGAAAGCAATTCTTGCACCTGTCAGAAGTTGACTAAAGATATCTCGGCCCATGAAATCGGTTCCCAACCAGTGCCGTATGCTCGGGCCTGTAGCCTTGAAAATTTCCGGGTCCACACCTGACATAGGTTGGTACATGGGGTCTATCAGGGGTGGAATAGAACTGCAAAGTGCCATCAAAGCAAATACGGCCAGCAGAATAAGGCCGATTTTACCAAGAAAACTCTTCTTGTAGATTGACCATCCCTCTAAAAAACGGCTGATCAAGTGAAACCGTTCCGAAAGATCTATGTCGGTAGTAACTGTAGTCACCTTTTGTATTTCTCCTGTCAATATCTGATCCTTGGATCAAGATACGCGTAAAGAATATCCACTACCAGGTTGGAAAGCAGCACCACAATGGCGATGAGTAAGAATGAGGCCTGGGCGAGGGGATAATCATTGTGACTTACCGAAAATACAAGCTCCCTTCCGATCCCTGGCCACGTGAAAACCGTTTCTGTGAGCGCTCCCCCATTTATGGAAAAGGCCAGACTTAGACCAACACTCGTCACCACAGGAAGCGCAGCATTGGGAGCAGCATGATGATCTCTGATGACTTTTTCAGAAAGGCCTTTGGCTCTTCCTGTAAGGATATAATCCTCCTTAAGGGTGTCCAACATACTACTGCGCATGATCAGCAAGTAACTCCCGAAATGTATAAGAAAAAGGGTGGCCAGAGGGAGGGTCATGTGATACAGGACATCCAATGCTTTTGTCCACAGGCCGGCCTGTGGGTCAAGCCATATTTCTACCGTAATCATTCCAGTGATGGGGAACCAGCCCAGTTTGTATGCAAATACCCAGATCATGATCAGGGCCAGCCAGGGAAGAAAAATGGTATGAGTGACTAAAGCTCCTAAGGTCATGCAGATGTCTGTTTTTTCCCCTTTGTGCCAGGACGCGATTTTTCCCAAAAATATGCCTACGAGGGCGGAGAGGATAATGGATGTGGTAAAAAGCAGAATGGTATTCGGTAGCCGGTTCCATATAATTTGAACCACCGGCTGCCCGTAATGAAAGGAAAAGCCAAAATGCCCTGTGAAAAAGTTTTTTAGGTAATAGAGATATTGCATCAACAGTGGCTGGTCAAGACCAAACTCTTTAATAAGAAGCGCTGCGTCCTCTGGCGTTAGATTTGGGTCCACCATTCTGGACACAGGATCTCCGGGTGCCAGGCGGAAAAGCAGGAACAAGACCGTAAGGATCACAAAAAAAATGACAAAGATCTGAACTAACCTCCGGCCGATGTATCTCTTTAATTCCATGTCACACTAAACCTTCTTGAACTTTCCAGCCCCTGGCTTTCTCAATGACCCTGGGCCGAATGAAAAAAAATCGAAATCCCTTTCACCATGGTTAAAACCGTCACAAACGCTATATATCCCTGATATGAACACATGTTTTAATTAGGTCTCACTTCACAAAACGACCAGGCATTTCCAATTCCTCCTAGTGTTTCCACCCAACCGCTGAATTTATCCGTGCGGACCGCTTCAATCAGATTAGGGTTGTACAAGGGGATATAGGGAATATCCTGCAAAATCATCTTCTGCATTTTCCAGATCAACTTCTGTCGTTTCTCTCGATCCAGGGCGTTGGCAGACTCCTCGGCAATACGATCAAAATCGGAATTTTTGTACCCACTCATATTCCATCCCCTCGCTTTATCATTACTGGAATGAAAAAAGTTCCTCATCCAATCAGGATCAATATCCAACCTTCCATACCCAAGAATAAAAGAATCAAATTGATGGCGTCCTTTGACCTGTTGGATGAGAGACCCAAATGCCATGGGTTTGGCAAATGCCGGGATGCCTAGCATTCCGAGCCATTCCTGAATGATCATTCCACACATGGCGCGAAGAGGATCATAGTCAGCGGGAGGGGTCAAAATAGTGAATTTTTTCATAAGCTGTCCATTGGGCATCACGATTCCCTTCCCATTGACCACCTTACCTTCTCTATTAACGGGTGGCACTTGCCACGTATACCCTGCCTTTCGCATAATTTCATAGGCCTTTTTTATACGCTCCTTTTGGCTGAGCCCCTCCCCGTAATGTGGCATATCCGGACAGTGCCAAAACCGGTTGCCAGGCGGCACAATGGAACTCATTTTACTCCCTAATCCCTGAAGGATCCTGGTGATAATAAAGTCCTTATCGATTAATGTGGCCACAGCGTGCCTGAGATGTATGTCGTTAAAGGGAGATTTTCTGACATTGAAGCCAAGGTAGTAAAACCCACTCTTTTCGTTGGAGAATATTTGGATATCTTTCTGTCTTTTGAGATCTTCAAGATACCCCGCCTGAATACTCCACCAGAACATATCAATACTGCCCTTTTTTAAGGCAAGAATAGCTGCATCAGAGGTACCGTAGATCTTGAAAATAATCCCATCGATGTGAGGCCCCAAAATCCGGCCGTTTATCTTACGGCCTGTTCCAAAGAAGTATTTATTTTTCTGAAGAAAAAGATAGGCCCCTTGTCGCCACTCCTTGAGCACAAAAGGGCCGGTCCCTACCGGCTTCTCTATCTTGTGATTAAGCAACATGGCGAGCGGTTTTTCTGAGCCCCTCGCCGTTTCAACGATCTTGATCCATTCCTTTTTTTGTACAATTGATGTTGTCAGGGTTCTGCTCAGAAAAATGGCCTTCGGTTTCTTGAGATAAAATCTCACTGTGTGCTTATCCGGCGTTTCAATCTTCTTGATAAAATTCCAACGGGATACATACCTGGGAATTCTAAAATCATTTATCAAACGCGCGGTAAACGCCACATCCTCTGAGGTCATCTCTGAACCGTCAGACCATTTGGACGGTTTGATTCTGACCGTATATGAAAGCGTTTCAGCATCAAATACCGGTTCTCCTTCCGCCAGCCACGGGACAAGTTGCAGTGTGTCAGGATCGCGTTTATACAGGGGTTGATATATTTGTGATAGGACCTTAAGAGAATTTGTATCGCTTGCAAGCCAGATATTGAGTGTTCTGGGCTCCTCTGGAAGGCCGATTTTGAGATAGCAGGCAGCGTTGCTCTGAGTAACGGACAGGCCCAAAGAGAGCAGAATAAGCATTGGAAGGACAAGATAGTGGATGTTCTTTAAAAAGGTTGTTATTTTCACGTGTAAGATATGATTCATGGGTTTTTCCTTTCTGACTGCCTATTTTACCGTATTAAAAGCATAGAAAAACTACCACCAATAATCCCTTTAATGTTACATGTTAGACCGATAAAAATTTCGAAACGTGATTTTTACTGAGCTGTTAGCTCTTTTCTCTCATTTCTTTAACCTTCTGTTCAATAAAATCAATGACCTT
>JADFWK010000152.1 GCA_015223015.1 Pseudomonadota bacterium | reverse complement strand
GTGTAAACGCCACATATTCGACCACTGCAAGACCCGGTGGAATTTTTTTTAAGATATCGCCTTTCAAAAACAGCCATGACCTCCTCCCTTAGAACGTGAACGCTTGCTCACTTTGGTTCATGCCAACACTCTTGAACGATACCAAAGGATTTAGTTTTCAGAAGGATTCTTGTGAAAAAGAATATGTTCAACGAGCTCACAGATCAGATGTCCAGCTAAGATATGGACCTCTTGCACCCGAGGGGTGTGCTCGCTTTCAACGAGGAGGGGTAAGTCCACCAATCGAAGCATATCTCCCCCGTCCCCTCCAATAAAACCAACCGTATATACCCCCTTTTTCCGTGCAGTCCTTATGGCGGCAAGAACGCTTGGTGACCTTCCACTCGTAGAAATGGCAAGGAGGATATCTCCCCTAACACCAAGGGCCTCAATTTGCTTAGAAAAAACGTCCTCATACCGATAATCATTTGCGACGCTTGTAATAATCGAGGTATCGGTAGTAAGTGCTAATGCTGGTAAGGGAGAGCGATCTAATTCAAATTTATTAACAAATTCGGCAGCAAGGTGCTGGGCATCAGCTGCGCTCCCTCCATTGCCGCATATCATAAGCTTTTTACCATTTCTAAAGGCGTTGGAAAGATACTGAGCAAATTCTATCAATTTAGAGGTGTTTTTTTTGACGAAATCCTCTTTGATTTTCAGACTTTCTTTCAGCGCATTTGCAATAGTGTTCTCCATTGATGTACCCATTCTTTGTATGCAGCTAGCCTTTAGCGAACAATGGTCTAACGTTATAATCTCACGAAACATTTGTCAATGCTGGATTTGGCTCTGGCCAAAGAGGCAGAGGTGAAAAAGTTTTCCTTAACAAAGTGGCTTATATAGCTATCGTAACTCATTGATAATCAGCTTATTTTAAAAGATCTCTGTAGAGTTAGTTTAGATAGCAAGGAAACATTATTGAACACCGAGACTATTTTTTATTGAAATTGCCATCTCACTGTGCTAAAGATCCTGCTAAATCCTGACAGCAGCAGGTCTGCGGCCTGCATGCATGTTTCCGAAATACAGCGCATTTCGTACAATCACAAATTATCTATCCTTTTTCAATAGATCTGGAAACCAGTAAAAGCGAAGGGGAAGATCTGTAGGAATTTGCAGGGGCATGTTTCCTATTTAACAACCTACAACAAATGGAGGAGTGTGAGTCATGACAAAAACAGAGTTAATATCAGGGATGGCAAAAGAAACTGGTTTAACTAAGGCCGATTCAGAAAGAGCTCTTAACGCCTTGCTCGCTATTTCAAAAGCGACGATCAAAAAGGATGGTAGATTTCCCCTTGCCGGTTTTGGAACCTTTGTGGTAGTCAACAGAAAAGCAAGAACTGGGAGAAACCCGCGAACTGGCCAACCGATTCAAATCAAAGCCAGCAAGGCTGTCAGGTTTCGGCCCGGGAAGGAATTGATACAAAGCATTGCATAGAGTATTGCTCAAGGAATGAGGTGGTGGTGCGATCCTGTTAATCAACCGATTGCGCCTTCTCAGGCTGCCGCCGAAACCCCTTTTCCCTTGGTCTATAACGTTTTTTGATTAATCTAAGGCTCGCTCCAGGCGATGTCAAAACTCGCCTTTAGGACCAAGGTTATGTCAAGGTGAAACCTAGGCTGTTGATTCTTAAGCTTCTTGCAGGGTATGGGTGTTAACGGTACCCTGCTTTAGGGCTCAAACAGTTGACAGCGCTTATCTTCCGCTTCGCCAAGGGTTTTTTGGCAAAAAACGTTTTAATGACCGCTCAAAGCGATTTCCGTTTAGCCAACAGCTTGTTCTTGGTTGACATCTTCTGTATGGCCGCAGCCACAATCTTCATCTCCTTTTCCTGGATTGTTCTCAAATCCAGTAAAACGTTGTC
Organism: Pseudomonadota bacterium; assembly: GCA_015223015.1. Classification (GTDB taxonomy): domain Bacteria; phylum Desulfobacterota; class DSM-4660; order Desulfatiglandales; family B25-G16; genus JADFWK01. The sequence goes on along the minus strand of JADFWK010000152.1, from coordinate 2,046 downwards.
CTTTTCCAGTCTTGCGACGATGGGTGGATCATAGGACCTCAGAAACTCCACGATATGGGAAGCTGAGAGTTTACGGGGTGATAGGCAAAGGAGTCTGCTTTTTATCCCCTCCAAAGGCAGGGCGCCACCACCGACTTGTGAGAAACCATCACCGAGGCTGATCACAAAGTTGCTGGTATCTGTTTTTCCAATCAAACCCCTTAATTTCTCTGCCTTTCTGCAAATGCTTGGATACGACTGGCATGTCATCCTTAGGGTAGGTATTTGCCTGATTGCCTTTTCTTCGTCCCGGTACATGGAAAGGGTCTCCTGAAGCGCAATGAGGGTCAATTTATCCACTCGGAGCGCCCTGTTCAACTGATTGGCCTTTATTTTTGAGATAACATCTTTTTTTCCAAGAATTATTCCGCACTGAGGCCCGCCCAGCATTTTGTCACCGCTGAAGGTGATTATATCTGCTCCTTTCTCTACAGAATCTTGAACGGTTGGTTCTTTCTTAAGTCCGTAACGGGAAAGATCAATCAGACACCCGCTACCAAGATCCTCCATTACAGGGATGCTGTATTTCCTCCCGAGACCAACCAGCTCCTCTAGGCTTACTTCCTGGGTGAATCCTACTATTTGGAAATTACTCATATGGACTTTAAGGAAAAGAGCGGTATCAGAAACAATTGCTGCCTCATAATCTCTGATAGTTGTCTTATTCGTTGTCCCAACCTCAAACATCTTGGCCCCACTCTTTCTCATGACATCAGGCATGCGAAAGGAGCCACCGATTTCCACTAGTTGACCTCTGGAGATAACAACTTCCTTACCCTTGGCTATGGTATCTAAGGCAATGAGAACAGCAGCTGCATTGTTATTAACAACGAGGCCATCCTCAGCCCCGGTGAGCTCCCTCAGGATGTCTTGTACATGGACATACCTACTCCCCCTTTTGCCAATGTTGAGGTCATACTCTAGATTGCTGTAACAACCTGCCAGGGAGTTAAACGCGGTAACAACCCGTTTTGGTACAGGCGAACGTCCCAGATTAGTATGCACAATAACTCCAGTGGCGTTGATGACCTGTCTTAAACTCGGCTGTGACAGGATCGATACCCTCCTGGTGATCTGGTCAACAACCGTGCTCAGCCCTACATCTGGCATTTCGTCACCGACAGAAGCTTTTCTAATCTCTTCCCTTAATTCATCTAAAATCTGGTGAATGGCGCGCAAAACCAAAGCCCGTGGTATAGTGGACAGCATGCTTTTAATGCCTGAAGTCACCAACAGCTCATCAACAGAGGGTATCTGCCTGAACATTAGATTCTTGGTATCTTCCACTGAGAACTCCTCATTGTGATGTTTGCCCAAATTTTGTTCAAGTATTGCATGGCGTTTTGGAAACTGCTAAGAGATTCCATGTAGGATATGACATGTGATATGAGCAAGCGCAAATCGCGTATCCCAGATTACCCCTCCAAAACAGAAATATTCCATTGCCAACCACATCAGAGTATGATAGAGATAATACCAATGGTGGGTGTAGCTCAGCTGGTAGAGCACTGGGTTGTGGCCCCAGTGGTCGCGGGTTCAAGTCCCGTCACTCACCCCAATACATTAATGTTTCCTTTGTGTATTAACAGCCTACCCAAAAAACCGCCCTATACTAATCATCCAGCCAAGTAAAATCTTCGAGAGATAATCAGCAAGCAAGAAAGGGTATTTTAAGGTATCGGTGATGATAAGAAATAAAATAATTACAATACCATATCGTGCAAACTGCTGATATCTGACCGAAAGTGGATAAGGAAGTAGATAAGCCAGCACATGCGAACCATCCAAAGGTGGAATTGGAATAAGATTAAACATGGCTAAAATAATATTTATCTTAACACCAAAAAGACACAATAAACTTAGAATAGAAAAAATGGTACTATGGCTTTTTAAGAGTATTATTGAGAAAAGTAATATGAATCCGAAAACAAAGGCCAAAAGGATATTAGACAGAGGACCGGCCAGAGAGACAAATGTGTAATCTCTCTGAGGATTTCTTAAGTTGGC
>JADFWK010000151.1 GCA_015223015.1 Pseudomonadota bacterium | reverse complement strand
TAGAATCCTTTCCCCTTTTGGGAAGTACTCAGGGTTACAGCTCCGCTGATGCAGGTTCTTTTGGGATGGTATCAATAAAGAAGAGGTTGCGCTTCAGAGCCGCCCCTTACTTGGCCCAGCGAGGTTGTCGGCGGCTAGAAGCGCTTGGGGGGTAACTATGTAGTGTTACCTACAAAGGGTTTTTCACCATTGATATCTTGTAGGGTTAGCTTATTAGGTTCAAAAGGAAAATTCAATCAGGTGTTTTACCCAAAAACAAAAAAATCACACTCATTCTTGCATGGGATTGACCCTATTTTGAGCCAGTTCCCTATTCTTGTAGGGTAGAGTACCTATTTTTTCCCAAAGAAGCGCAGCCCGTGTTTCAGATCTACTACTGATAGCATCGATATAGTTTGCAATACCGGGAGGGGCATGAGGTCTTTTCTGTTGTGACCATCCTAGAGCCTTATCGGTTATGTCCAATGCAAACAATAAAATGCTCTGCTGGGTAAATCAATAGACAGAGCACGAGCACGCTTATTGTTGATCGGATGTTGAGCTTAACTGCTGTGCGGTGTGTGATCTAGAGTCAGGGGATTTTGAGCTATTGCCAAAAAGATATGTGAGGAGAGCGTAAGAATTCTCTTTTCAAGATATCTGTGGTATGGGTAAAGTGCATGGCGGGGCTTACCATTTTGTTATGGGGAAGACAGGAGGGCTTCCTTTTTACTGGGTTGTTCCAGGCGTAGGTTGAGATGGAGTGCCTCTGTTTTCTACTACTGTATCTTGAGCGCCAGAGAGGTCAAGGGGTATCTCAGAGAAAGGGGATTGAAAGTGGATCAGGAACTTTGCAGGGGATGAATTGGCAAAACGTGAGGAATACATAGAGAAAGAAAAGAAGGAAAAAGGAAAAAAACTTTTCGGAATATTTCCAGCCCAATACCCGAGGGAGATCTTATGGGCTATGAATGTGCTGCCTGTGGAGATCTGGGATCCGCCCCTAGAAGTGATTCACGCTAACGCGCATCTCCAGCCTTATATCTGCTCGGTGGTCAGGTTGGGGCTAGAGCTTATCTTGCAGGGCAAGTGCGAGGGCCTGGATGGTTTCCTGTTTCCCCACACCTGCGACTCTATCCAGAATCTGAGCTCCATTGTTTCCGACTATCTCGGAGTGAAAGAACCTTGCTACTTTTTCTACCACCCGAAGAGTCCATATCAGGATTCATCTCGTGTTTACTACCTGAAGCAATTGAAAGGATTGGTCTCACGGCTGGAAAAGCAGCTTGGTCCACTGGACAGCTCCCAGCTGAAGCATCGTGTACAGCAAGGACAGGAGGTCGCTCATGTCGTCAAACAACTCTACGATTTGAGGGTACAGGGAGAACTGGAAGCCTCTAATGCCGATTTCTACAGGGTCGTGCGCAGGGGTGAATATCTGTCTCCTGATGATTTTCTCCCGTTGCTGGAGGAGTTTTTGGCCGCGGCAAAGGGCAGTGCTCACGGAGGGCCGGCGGTAATCATGAGTGGAGTCTTGCCAAATCCGAAAGAGATTCTGACCCTTCTGGACGAGCTGGGAGTGCGGATAGCACATGATGATCTGCTCAACTGCAGCAGACGACTTCTGGTGCCGCCAAGTAGAGCAGACGACCCCTTTGAGGCCCTGACAGAGAGCTACTTTGCTATGCCTCCATGTACCACCAAGGACTCATCAGTCAGTGAGCGGGTGAACGACCTTCTTGCTAAAGTTGAGCAGAGCAACGCAAAGGGTGTAATCTTTTATATGGTGAAGTTCTGTGAGCCAGAGCTGTTTGACGTGCCCCAATTGACAGGGGAACTAAGGAAGAGAGGGGTGGCTACCCTACTCATCGACTCCGAGCTGAACCAGAACTTGAGTGGCCAACTGGCTACCCGGGTTGAGGCCTTTGTTGAGATGATCAGCTAGAGGATACTCGTGTATTTAATAAAGAATCTGCAATATCACTTCATGAAGGATCTGGGTCTACCAGCGCTCATGCGTTTCTCTCAGAAAACTAAGAAAAGGCGTCCTAAGAAGCTTGACACTTGCTTTGGTCCTCCGCTCAAAAGCACGGGGCGGCTAAAAGAAGTCATGACCAGGCACTACTTCCTCTCACGTTATGCCGCCGGCGCCAGGCCTGTTGCCTGGGTAACCAGTGGCGCCCCTGTAGAGTTGTTGAGGGCTTTTGGGTTTTATACATTCTATCCTGAGAACCACGGCGCCCTGTGCGGGGCACAAAAGGTGGGTTCTGAGCTATGCGAGGTGGCGGAGGGGGAGGGGTATAGCCAAGACCTCTGCTCCTATGCCCGCATAGACCTTGGAGTCTGCTTCTCTGGCAGGACTCCTGTTGGTAAGCTGCCCAAGCCCGACCTTTTATTTGCTTCAAACAACATTTGCCAGACCGTAGTTTACTGGTACAAGGTACTGGCGCACCACTGGAAAGTGCCGCTTATCCTCTTTGACACGCCTTATAACTTTGAAGACATCACGAACAACGATATCTCATACATGGTGGGGCAGTTAGAAGAGATGATCCCCGTATTGGAGGAGGTTTCTGGAAAAAAGTTCAACTACCAACGGTTCCAGGACGTAATCCGGGTTGCTAAGGAGGCTTCTCTCACCTGGGGAGAGGTCCTTGCAACTATGAAGGCGCGGCCGGCCCCCATGACAATCTTTGATGCATTCGGCCACCTCGCCCCTATCGTATCGCTGCGCGGGCTGCCTGTGGCCCTGAATTATTACCGTGTCCTCCTGAACGAGCTGAATGATCGGGTGAAAAAAGGCATTGGGGCCATCACGGATGAACGGAAACGGCTGATGTGGGACAATATCGCCATCTGGTACAAGGTGCGGGATCTCTCAAATCTTTTCGCTGAGCGCGGCATGAACTTTGTCGCTGCCACTTATACTAACGCCTGGGCCGAAACTATTTCCTATCTGGATATAAACCATCCCTTTGAGTCCTTGGCAAAGGCCTATAGCCTCGTGATCCTCAACAACAACCTCAATCACCGGTTAGAACTCATGGAACGACTCATCAAGGAGTATCGGGTGGACGGTCTGGTTATTCATTCAGCGAGAAGCTGCACGCCTTACTCGGTAGGGCAGTATGACATAAAGCGTCTTCTCATGGAGCGGCTGGGGGTGCCTTCAGTGGTCATTGAGGCAGACATCGCCGACTCTCGGGTATTTTCTGAGGAGCAAACTCGAACCCGCCTGGAGGCGTTCTTTGAAGCCATGGAGGCCTAGGAGAGAAAAGTGAAGTATTTTCTTGGTATTGACGTAGGAGCCCTGAGCACCAATGCGGTGATCCTTGATGTCCGCAGAGAAATTGTCGGATACAGTATCGTGCAGACTGGGGCAAACAGCACAGAAGCAGCAGAAGAGACACTGGACAAGGCCCTGGTTATGGCGAACATAGATAGGGCAAAGATAACAAGTACAGTAGCCACTGGCTATGGGAGGATCTCGGTACCCTTTGCGGAGAAAAAGGTTACCGAAATTTCCTGTCATGCGCTGGGGGCATATTATCTCTATCCTGACACCGGGACGGTTATCGATATTGGCGGCCAGGACTCGAAGGTAATCCGGGTTGGCGATGGGGGTAAGGTACTGGATTTCACCATGAACGACAAGTGCGCAGCAGGTACGGGTCGTTTTCTAGAGGTTATGGCGGCAAAACTCCGGGTCCCTTTGGATGAGTTGGGCGATTTGTCACTCCAGGCGAGTCAGGAGGCGCACATCAGCAGCATTTGTACTGTGTTTGCCGAGAGCGAGGTGGTCTCTCTGGTAGCACAGAACCACCCCACCGAAGAAATTATCCGTGGGTTACACCGATCAATCGTAAACCGTATGTGGAGTATGGTGAAGATCCTCGGGATACGGGGCGCGGTAACCATGAGCGGAGGTGTAGCTAAAAACAGAGGGGTGGTATCGCTCCTGGAGGAAAGGCTGGAACAGCCCATCCATGTGCATACAGAACCACAAATTGTGGGGGCTCTGGGTGCGGCACTCCTTGCACTGAGGCAGGCCCAGATCGCTACCTGAGGTACGTTCTCTTGCCTTTTTCGTATATATCCAAAAGACTTCTGGGATGGGTTTTCCAAGTGAGTCCTCGGCAACTTATTCACTATCCTAGGTGACGGTTCAGTGAATTGGATAATATGTCCCTAGAGCGACACTTTGTCATTCCTTCGCTTCAATCGAGGACAGG
>JADFWK010000150.1 GCA_015223015.1 Pseudomonadota bacterium | reverse complement strand
TAGCTTCACCTGATAAAATGAAGAAGAATTGCCAGGCTTTTTTATGGTAATGCTTTACCTCTGAGGCACCTGGTGGAACCCTTCCTTGGATAATACTCAATTCATCAGATTTAACCAGATGCCATCCATCACAGTTAGTTCCCCAAGCATAACGCTCTGCATTGTTTTTGTTTATTTTTTCAAGATCATACATAATTTTTCTTCTTCAATCTAAAATCATGACATAATGTATAGTGTTAACAGATAGCCAACTGACATTATTATAGGTGAGCCCTAAGAAGTCCAAGATATTTCATTATTCAGGATGAACTGTCATTGAATGATAAACCCAGCATACCCTACAACATAGGTATAATCACCACTCACGTCTCCTGATGTGGCATAGGATATCAGATTTGCTGTGGTTGCACCCAATTCCTTGGCTGCTATAAGGGTTATTGTTGTTGGAATTACGCCGCACATAGATATGTTATTCGCATCAACTATCTCTAAAAGCCCAGAAGGATCCAAAGAGCGGACCCTTTCTATTGCTCTATCTGCTTGACTCAAGTAGATACAATATTTAGCGGTTTATGTATGAGCCCTGCCGACACGAATGTTTTGCCCTTTCAATGGGGCCATAGATACGGCTTGTTGAACCAAGCGAGAGAACGGTTTTCTAGTAGATTACTCATTCTATCGGATTAACTCTATTAGCTTATCTCAGAAGCCTTCCAGGCAACGCATCAACTTAAGCCTGCATATCTTGCAATGTCTTTTCATGCGATACCTTTTCTTTTGACAAACAGCCGCTTTTCTCCTATACTCGTTCCCGCCCAGAAGGGAAATCTCATCACACTATGTCAATTATGTCAGACAGAATTCGAGTGATTCAGTACGGGCTTGGTCCCATTGGTAGGGCTGTGGCGCGCCACGTGGTGGAGCGTACGGGGCTCAAACTGGTCGGTGGCATAGACATTGACCCACTTAAAGTGGGCAAAGACCTGGGAGAAGTTATTGGGTTGGGACGTGCCTTGGGCTTGGTTGTTGCTGAGAGCCTGGCACAAGTCTTGGCGCAGACAGAGGCAGATCTGGTGCTGCATACCACCAGTTCTTACTTTCAAATGTTTAATGATCAGATCGTAGAAATCCTGGAGGCTGGGCTGGACGTGGTGTCTACGGCCGAGGAACTTACCTTCCCATGGCTGGCGCACACTGAAGAGGCTATTGAGATTAATGACGTGGCCAAGCGTATCGGCAAAACCGTACTGGCTACCGGTGTCAATCCTGGATTTTTGATGGACTCGCTGCCCCTTACGCTGACGGCTATCTGTCAGCGAGTTGACCGCATTGACGTTACACGGGTCATCAACGCCACAAAACGACGCAGACCTTTCCAGGCCAAGATAGGTTCCGGCATGACGGTGGAATCCTTTAGGGCCAAGATGCAGGCCAGCCGCATAGGCCACGTGGGTCTGCCCGAGTCGGTAGGTATGGTCTTTGACACCCTCGGTAAAAAGCTAACACGCTATGAATCGAACATTGAGCCAATGGTGGCCGATCGCCCCATCAGGACCGAGCACTTTGAGGTGCAAACTGGACAGGTAAGGGGCCTCAAGCAGGCAGCTCGTGCCTACACCGACGAGAGCATGTTCATGAGCCTGACATTCATCGCCGCGCTAGGAGAGGGAGACGATGGAGACACCATCAAGATCACCGGTGAACCGGACCTGGAGATCAAACTTAAGGGCACGAACGGCGACATTGCAACGGTGGCCATTGCAGTCAATGCAATCCGCCGTGTGCGGGAAGCCGCGCCAGGGCTGGTCACGATGCGTGATTTGCCTATAGTCACTTTGTGGTAGAAACCAAGGCCTTTGTCATCTCAGAGTAATGGCTATTTCATAATGAGAAATGCAGGTGAATACAACCCTCATCCGGGATGATTCTGTCAAAAACATGAACAAGAGTTCAGCACCACTTAGTTCCCAGGTAGTCCCTCTGATTTTACTCACAGGGATATTTTTTTTAAACTTTATTTCCCGGATCATACTGGCCCCATTGATGCCAACCATAGAAAACGATCTGGGGATTGGTCACGGAGAGGCTGGAGCCCTCTTTTTCCTGATTTCGCTGGGGTACTTTGCAGCACTTATGGGATCGGGGTTCTTCTCATACCACCTCACCCATAGAAAGACAATCATTCTTTCTTCCATGGTCTCCGGTGCAGCGCTTTTTGCTATCTCAATCAGCCATACGATGTGGGGAATTCGTCTTGGATTGCTTATAGTGGGGATGGCAGCAGGCATCTACCTTCCTTCGGGTCTCAGCACCCTGACTTCCTTGGTGAGATCCCGGGACTGGGGAAAGGCAATTGCTATCCACGAGATGGCACCTAATTTTGGCTTTGTAGTGGCCCCTCTTCTGTCCGAAATCCTTTTGATATGGTTCTCCTGGAGATATATCCTTATACTGCTTGGAGTAGTCTCTGTATC
>JADFWK010000149.1 GCA_015223015.1 Pseudomonadota bacterium | reverse complement strand
GAACTCAACAAACACAAAAGACTCAACATACTCGAAAATAACCGAGGCAGCCGATTTTATTCGGAAGAACATCACCAGAGAGCCTTTTGTTGGGATGATTACTGGCACCGGGCTTACCTCTCTTACTGATGCCATTAAAATTGATCATAGTATCCCCTATGAGCAGATCCCTCATTTCCCCAAAGCAACGGTTCCTGGGCACGCTGGCATCCTTGTTTTTGGCAGCATGGCGGGAAAACAAGTTCTTGCCATGCAGGGAAGATTTCACCTCTACGAGGGATACACGGTTAAAGAGATCACCTTTCCAGTAAGGGTTATGGCAGTCTTAGGGGCAAAGTACCTCTTTATTTCAAGTGCAGCTGGTGGATTAGATCCTTGTTATAAACCCGGAGAATTAATGCTGATTACCGATCACATAAATCTTACTGGCACTAACCCCCTCGTCGGAAGAGATCTGGAGGAATTCGGACCTAGCTTTCCAGATATGACATCCGCCTATGACAAAGATCTGATCTCCCTGGCTCGGCAAAAGGCAGTGGAAGCAGAGATTACCTTGAATCAGGGTATCTATGTGGGTATCACAGGGCCAAGTCTTGAAACACCTGCCGAGACAAGATTTTTAAGAAGCATCGGCAGTGATGCAGTGGGGATGTCAACGGTTAATGAGGTGATCGCAGCTGTTCATTCTGGGCTCAGGGTATTAGCAATTGTAGCTATCACCAATATTAATCTTCCTGATTGCATGACCGGTACCTCCATTGAAGAGGTGATCGCTAATGCAGAGAAGGCATCCCCCTCATTAGCTCGGCTATTCACACTAATCCTTGGTAGTTTGGGAAAATGAACGCAACAGATATTCTGGTTTTCAATGGAACTATCCTTACCATGGATGGTCAGAATAGGGTCATCCCTGATGGCCTCTTAACCGTAGAAGGGGATCGGATAAGTTCTATCAGGAAAAACGGAAAAGGCTCAATAAAGGCACACAAAGAGATTGATGCTGAGGGCGGCCTGATACTTCCTGGTCTTATCAATAGTCATACCCATGCAGCTATGACTCTTTTCAGGGGTCTAGCAGACGATCTTCCCCTTATGGAGTGGTTGAATAACTACGTTTTTCCTGTGGAAGGGAAGATGGATGCTGATTTTGTGAGGGTGGGGAGCCTTCTGGCATGTGCGGAGATGATACTGTCAGGAACCACGACCTTTTGTGATATGTATCTTTTTGAAGAGGAGGTAGCTAAGGCTGCAAAAAAGTCTGGGATGAGATGCCTTGTTGGAGAGGTGCTCTACGATTTTCCCTCACCAAACTATGGATCAGTGGAAAAAGGATTCACTTATACCAAGGAGTTGATCGAAAGATGGAAGGAAGACCCCCTGGTAGATATAGCAGTTGAGCCGCACTCTCTGTTTACTTGCGGGGTGGACCTCTTGCATAAAGCAAACGATTTAGCCCTTAACAGTGACGTTCCCCTTATTCTCCATGTAGCAGAAACAAGAACAGAGCTAGAGGAGATCGAAAAACAATATGGTAAACGCCCTGTTCAGCATCTAATGGATCTTGGTCTTCTGGGCCCTCATCTGATTGCTGATCACTGTGTGTATATAAACGAATCGGAAATAGAAGTGCTTGCGCAGCATAAGGTTAGTGTGGTTCATAATCCAGAAAGCAACATGAAACTTGCATCAGGCTTTGCCCCTGTACCTGAGATGATAGCAAAGGGGGTAACGGTCGGTTTGGGTACTGACGGATGTGCCTCCAACAACAACCTTGATCTTTTCGCTGAGATGGACATGGCGGCAAAACTCCATAAGGTAAACAAACTGGACCCCACGGTAATGGATGCCCAAACAGTTTTCAGGATGGCAACTATAGATGGCGCCAGGGCACTTGGGCTTGAGAAGATAACCGGATCATTAGAGGTTGGCAAGCGGGCTGATTTGATAATAATTGATACTAACAAGCCTCATCTTATTCCCATGTATAATCCCTATTCTCACCTCGTATATGCTGCCGGTGGCCATGATGTGAAACATTCGATTATAGACGGGAGCATCGTTATGGAGGATAGAAAGTTGCTTACTTTAGAGGTTGAAGATATTATGGAGCAAGCAAAAGAACAATCTCATAGGGTAAGAGAATGGGTGGGTTAGATCATGTTTTACCTTTAATCCTAATCAATTTTCATCGCCTTCTCTAACTCCTTGATTTCCTGAGTGATTTGCGCTCTTTCTTCTTTCGTTAGGTTTTCTTCCTCTAATCTTCTTGTGAGTCCCAAAAGCTTCATCTCAGACCGATAATCTTTGCACGTATATTCCATGCCTACAAACCCCTTGAGTACGATTGCCTTCTCATGACCCACCTGGTAAATGCATAAGATTGAGAAATGACAACAGGTGCAAGCCATAGAAGGCCGATTAAACCATGTTTTTCTAAAGATTTTGCGAGGTTCACGATATAGATTACCGGTTCCATTATTATGGCAAGGAAACCAACAATCAACAATGTCGCTGTTTCAAATTCATCATGTTTTTCAGCAAGATACTCATTTTCAAAGTCACGAACGATTGGTCTAGCAAGTGGGGTGATATGGATAATTGCGGTGGCACCCAGGAAGCCATAAAAGGCCGATCTGGTTATCTTTATGAGCTTTTCACTGAAATTTCCTTTCATGTATTGCCCTTTAATAAACTTTGATGACTGCTCAATCGCTGGTGGTGCTGCCCGGCGCCTGCATGGCTAACAAGAGTGAACCCGCCCTACCCTACTATTCCATAATATCATAAAAGAATTAGTTAACCCTCCTATTAATCATCATCAAAGGCAGGGTCATTAGTGTTGGCATGACCTCATAGAGGTGACTATGTACAGGTTCTCTAACCAATATCTGCTTTAATCACTCTTGCCCCTTTGACACATATCATTGATGTGGCTTTTACTGTTGCAGCACTTCAATACATTTTGGGTTAAATAGAACTTGATATCTTGGGTTTTGTTAGTAAAGAGGCGAAGTTTTCAGAAACATACTTGTGGATTGGTATCACATCGCAATAGTAAAGAACCCCGCCTCAAAAGGCCGGGTTCTTTACTTGACAGAGGTTATGCGGCCATCTGTCATTTTTGTGAGGTCAGCAGGGCTGAGTCCAAATACTGCGTTTGGAGTCCCCGCAGCTGCCCAGATCTCCTCAAATTGCAGCAAATCTTCATCAATAATAGTCTCCAACCGCTCGCGATGAGCGATGGGGGGAACACCACCAATAGTAAAACCAGTCTTTTGACGGACAAAATCGGCATCCGCCATCTTTACTGGTTCGGATAGAAACTCACTAATCTTCTTTTCGTTCACGCGATTTGGACCACTAGCGATAACCAAGATGGCTTTGTTTGTGCGCTTTCCTTTGAATATGAGTGATTTGGCAATCTCCTCAACCTTGCACCCGATAGCTTGGGCCGCTTCTGCGGCGCTTCGTGTGGTTTGCGATAGTTCTATCACTTCATGTGGAAACCCAAGAGTTCTGAGGGCAACCTGGACTTTTTGTGCATGTGGACTCAACGGGTGAGACATTTCTGCTCCTCCTTGGCTAAAGGCTACGGCGCTCCCCTACCCCACCAGAGACATGTCTAGCAAAGCTAACTGTTTTCAACATATCGAAAATGCCACTTACAGGAGAGACCCTATACAATCTGAGAATGCTTCGGGTTTATTCCTTGGCCTGCCTTGCTACTGCCTCAGCCGCCTTTTTTGCAGCCTCTGGATTTCCTAAATAGTAATGCTTAATTGCTCTTAGATCATTATCTAATTCGTAAACCAGGGGAATGCCTGTTGGTATGTTGAGACTTACAATGTCTTCTCTGGACATATTGTCCAGATACATGACCAGGGCTCTTAGACTGTTCCCGTGCGCTACAATCAAGACCCTTTTTCTCTCTTTAAGACTTGGAACAATAGTATTGCGCCAGTAAGGCAAGAAACGCTCAACAGTGTCCTTTAGGCATTCAGCGAGAGGGATTTCCTCTTCTCTAAGATCTGCATACCGGGGATCGTTGCCGGGATACATGGCGTCGCTTTTATCAAGTCCGGGCGGTCTGATGTCATAGCTGCGTCGCCATATGAGAACCTGATCAGCACCGTGCTTTGCTGCGATTTCTGACTTATTCAGCCCCTGTAAGGCACCGTAGTGCCTTTCGTTTAACCTCCAGGTTCGGTATACTGGGATCCACATTAAATCCATGTCCTCTAGGATAATCCACAGCGTCTGGATAGCTCGCTTAAGGACAGAGGTATAGGCAATATCAAAGGTATACTTCTCTTTTAATAGGAGTCTTGCAGAGGACCTTGCCTCTTGCCTACCTAAATCGGAAAGACCCACATCTATCCATCCGGTGAATCTGTTTTCCAGGTTCCACGTGCTCTGGCCATGCCTAACAAGGACTAATTTAATCATAGTAAACATCCCTTCGTTTCAATGTCAAAACATAACCTAGCTCTGAAGAGCAGAAGCCTTTTGAATATGATCATATACCAATTCGCATATATGATTTCAAACTGATTGAAGACAGATTAGTTATTTTGCCGAATACCCTCCCGTTCTTCCCTCTGGTTACGAGTTAAATGTGGACACTCCGAATTCACCGTTCTGGTCAGTATAACCTATTGCCAGATGAGTAAATTCACCCTGTCTGTATTGACTTTGCTAGTTTTGGATACTATAGTTTCAACTTGGAAGTGGAAAGCTCACTGGTGGGGCTCCCGGACTTCAAATCCGGTGTGTCGCGACGAAAATCGGGACAGGTGGGTTCGATTCCCATGCACTTCCGCCAATACGGATTTCAAGGAGTCAGCCATTTTTGCTTGACTCCTTTTTTGTGTCAATTTCTTCGAATGTACAGCAGATGTTTCTCGATTATTGCGAAACAGCTTTCTAATTTCAGTTATTTAGGAAATATTATTGAATTTAGATATGAACTTTTTTCAAGCTGAGAAATCATTTTCTTGGCTCCCATATCTTTGCTGACATAAAAGCCATCTTCACTTCTCCTTTTTCCATTCCCACTTACTGTTGCTGTTTAGCCTTTTCAATGAGGGGCATAAGCAGTTGATAGGTGGATTTAACGGTTTTCTGCACATCTGGCATATGGTGACCTTCTTTGCCTGCGGAGCCATAAGTCTTAACATGATTTTCAAGAAGTGTGCGGAGGTCATTGGCTTCATCGATCCATTCATTATACTTTTGATTTGCGCTGACCTTTCCTGAATGGGGATCAGTAATGATTTTTGGGGGGATAACCTTCAGTCTTCCATATCTTATTTGAACTTCAGCTTTCAAGGCCTCGGCCTTTTGCACCTCCCGCTCTTTCTGTTGCAATTCCCCAATGATGTTGTTGGCATAACCTTCGAATGGAAGATTCGGTTTATATTCAGGATCTTGTGGATCAATTTCATTCAGCCATTCATCAATGAGCCCATGAGAATACAAGTCAATAATATTTTTTCTGAGAGGCATTAGGTTTTCCACCTTTGTCAGGCCGTTTCTTTCCCTACAAGAGTTTCGAGATCTAAGCTCCTCATTAATTGCCTGATGTAACTCCTCTTGTGAACTAACAGAAGTGGAAAAAGAAAGCCATTTTTTTATACCTTCGTCATCAAGACCCCTGCTTTCGAGCATCTTTAAGAGTTCGTCTTGTTCAGGAGCTACGCCCTCTTTCCAGGTATCGTCCGATTGGCGCTTCTTTTCCGCCTGAGCCATTTTTTTCTTCTTATTCTCAATGGCTTCTCGGATTTCATTAAGTGAAAAGCTATCATCAACAAAGGTAATCCCCAGTTCTTTACACTCTATAAGCAATTCTTCCCTCTTAGCCATTTTGTATCCTCCCTTATGGTCTTTCCATGACTTTGGAAAAGATCTCCTGATATTTACATAACGACTCTTGTTAACCCATGCACAGCACAAATGTCTTCAAGGCTGGCGTTGGTGGCGACTATTATTCTACAACTGTTGTCCCTCATCACTGTAGCTGGCCAGACATTTGAGTTTCCACCGATTTCGATGTCACCGATGACAGAGGCGACATCGCGCACAAATTACGCATTTTCATGTAGGTAAAGGAAAGAGTACCAAAAATATGCTTTTATTTCATCAATTAAATCTACAAATGCTAAAGCTAATTGCTCTGCCTACGCATTTACGCACGTTGTCTCTATTATTCGGCAAATTGTGCACATTCCGGTTGCAGGAACAAAGGGGAGCCAAATGTCTTGAAATTTTGATGAGTAATGGTAGAATATTAAAAAAGTCAAACTGGTTAAAGGAATCAGTTTAGTTAGTGCATACTGGGAGTCGAGGAACTTGGAATGCCTAAGCTCAGCGTGATTAAAGGACCCATAAAGGGACAGACTTTTAGTTTTGCGGGAGATACCGTCTTTATCGGTAGGTCCTCACGGAATGATATCCAGATTAATGACACAGCGATCTCAAGAAAGCAGATCAAGATATTCTTAATAGGGGGAAAATTCTTTGTCGAGGATTTAAAAAGCACTAACGGGACCTTGATTAACGGTAAGATGATCGCATCAGGAGAGGGCTTTGAGGTAGGGGAAGGAGATACCATCTCAATGGGGGGTACCGTGCTGAAGCTATGTGAGGTTCCTAGAGCCAAGACTTTGGCAGCAATGGCTTTGGAAAACAAACAACCTCGGTTCTCGTCAAAGGGAAAGGATCGGCTACCTAAGGACCGGCGCTCGAAGTCACCCAGAAATTTGGAATTGATTTACAGGATCACAGAACTCTTAAGACAGTCGATAACAATTAATGAGTTTCTTGAGAAAGTATTAGGATACCTCTTTGAAACGCTCCCAAGGATTGATCGGGCGGCCATTCTTCTGTGTGAAGGTGAGAAAAGGCAGATAAAAGAGGTGATTGCCAAGTCCAGACAAGATCAAGACATCGAAACCATGCATTACAATAGAACTGTAGTGGAGCGGGTCATACGGAACGGCAAAGCAGTCAGGATGTCAAACACACTGTATGAACCTGAAGGTGCTCTCTCTGGGGATATGGCACCCTCAAAGATCAGATGCGTGCTGTGTGTCCCAATGATAGTCAAATCACAGATCTATGGTACAATCTATGTGGACTCGCTCCGGGGACCTTACGGATTCCGAAGGGATGACCTCTTGTTACTCAACAGTCTAACTGGCTCCGTAGCTGTTGCCATAGAAAATGCCCAATTAAAAGAACTTGGGCGTGATTGAGATAATACCTTCATAAAGATTCGAGTTCAGATTATTCTAAATCTTCAAGGTCCAGTTCTAAATCAATATCCTCAGAATCTTCAGAAACGCGTGGCTTTTTCTTACCAATTTCCTTTGTTACCATTTCAGACTCATCGGGGGCAGCACCCTTCGACGCAGCTGGAGTTTCAGGAACATTCTCTGCGAGAGATAGATCTCCCAAATCCAGAGAGACGTCTTCTACATCAGCCCCCGTTGTTAACGGGATCTCGGTGTCTAGACGAATTTCAAGATCCTCTTCCTCGAAACTACCAGCATCACTCACGATCCCTGCCTCTGAGGCACTATCGATACCATCGACATCACCGGTTAGGGTAGCGAGAAGAAACGGTGGGTTGTGTTTGAAAGCAGCTAGATTCCGTTTCTTTTGTTCAGACACAAGATCTTTGTTGCACTTTGGGCACCTTTGATTGTAATCGAAGCTGATGTAGCTACATTTAGGGCATTTCATTTCAACCTCCCAGGCACCAAAAAAACCTGTAGTACCAATTTGGATGCAAACGGATTTAGATTATACAATACTTTTATACTAACGTATCGGAAAAACTTCAAAAAACATAAACCTTAAAGCAGAGAAAGGCAATCCTTTTATCATTAAATTTTGTCTTGTAGTTTCGTCTGTGCGCTTGAACTCCAGCATGTGTTATCTTCCTTCTTTTGTCACCTTGTCTCCAGTTCCATGGTTTTGGCAAAATCTGAGATACCCTTTTTCAGGATCACAGCAGCGTAGTTTTCTGCCTCCTTCCGACCCTTGAAATTGCCAAGAGTGACTCTGAAGAACTTCCCTTTCTCAGTATCGTAAACTGGCATGATATAGGCCTCATAACCCTCTCCTAGCAATTCTTGAAAGAGATTTTGAGCTAATTCAAAGTGCTTAAAAGAGGCTATATGAACGGTGAAGGTCAGGCCTCGGTCTGTGAGGGCAAGCGGGGGAAATCTGAGCTCTTGACCTATACTGATTTTGTTGATATCTCGTAACTCAGGATTATACTGCTGGACCTGTTTCAGGATAGCATCATCTGCTCGGCCATAAATAGCAGCAGCCAACTGGATCAGGGTGTCGCCCTTCTTGACAATAACGGATTTAGATGGCTCCATCTCCTTTTCGTAGGGAAGGACTTCCCTCTCTTTTGGTCCCTCCTGCTTCACCATTTCCGTGGCTCTATCTTCTCTATGCTCTGCTTGAACACCAATAGGGGTTTGCTCCGGTACTTGATTCTCATCGACTGAATCCTCTTTTTCTAGGTCTCCATCCCTTTCCACCGGTACCTGCTCTGGTTTGGGCTTATCAAGGGGGGATTGATAACTCGCTTGTTTGAGCCCAAAAACTTGCCCCAAAAGATTTTGCCCTGTCTGTGTTATGCCGACAGCCGCGATAGCAATAAGAAAGCCCAGCACTGCAGCCCATTTCCAGTAGCGAGTAGCATAGCCTCGCTTTAGTTCTTCGCTCTCATAGGGCTCCAGTATTTCCTGCCCGTCTTTTGGAAAAGAACTGTCCAAACTCAGATCTTCATGGCACTGCTTGACCATTTGGGGGGTGATCGTTTTTGTTCCCTTTGAATAACCGAGAAGCAGGGAGTTATCTGCCAGGATATTAATCATTCTGGGATACCCACCAGAGTACTGATGAATGGCCTTGACAGCACTTTTGGGAAAAATTTCATCCCCCCTTTGTGCCCCGGCTATTTTCAAACGGGTAGCCACATAGCCCCTGGTACTCTCCATGTCCAGTGGTGGGATATGATAGCGGATGCTTATACGCTGCAGAAGGGGCAGGCACTGTGGGTCCCTTAATTTTTCATTCAGCTCAGGCTGGCCCACAAGAAAGATATTGAGTAATTTTTCGTCACCCGTTTCCATGTTTGAGAGAAGTCTGATCTCTTCCAGTAATTCGAAAGAAAGCTTCTGTGCCTCGTCAATGATCAGGATGACATTTTCTTGGTGCCTCAGGCACTGCAGCAAGAATTCTTCAAACGCCACAAGAAAATCTGACTTTGATTTGAAATGTATTTTCTTTCTAAAAACGGAAAAGGCCAGGTATTCCATAAAATCCCCTGGTGTTAGAACGGGGTTGGAAAGATGAATATACTGGACACTATCATCGAGACCGCTGAGGAGGGCATGAACCATTGTGGTCTTGCCGGTACCGATTTCTCCTGTCAGAAGAATAAACCCTTTTCTCTCCATAACCCCGTACTTCAGGAGATTTAGGGCCTCTTTGTGGTGTTCGCCTAAATAGAGAAACCGCGGTGATGGAGTCAGATTAAAGGGTTTTTCTCTTAGATTGTAGAATTCTGTATACACTGGCTGCGATAATGCCCCAAGAGTTCAAATTGGATAGTCCTCGCCCAAGGTGGATCAGTTTTTGTCCTTTGGTTGACTATAACCTTACTACTCAAAATATCAACAAAAAATTGATTTTGCTTATCCCATTTCTTGACATTGACGCGGTAGAGCCAAGGATTCGGGCGTGCCCAGAGATGATTTACTGCAAAGCCCGTTCCAAAATGGTGCAAACGGGATAAGCATATTCTGGGTAAGTCGCTCAGGGCGGGCGATACCATTTTTTCCATGTGGAAACCGGATCTTGTCAGAGCAGGGGTTGTGCAAAGGTCGCCCCCTTCACAGGCAGGAATTTTGGCAAGCATAACGATTTTCATCGTATGTTCTGTGAGGAAGGTTCTGTCAATGCAAAGCAAGGAATAATGCACGATATAAGCTAACAAATCCGATAGGCTGGCTCTTGAATGTATGATTCTTTGCACTGAGGGCATCGACCGGGGCGGGTGAAGCGCTTCCGATTCTGAAAAACGTATCCACACGCCAGACACTTGGCAGGTCGGATGACAAGGCATTTTCTCTTGGTTGATAGCGTTTGCGCAATATGGAAGAGATGCTCGTAAACCTCTCTTTCTCGGATTCTCACTGCCTGGGAGAGTTGTATGGCACTCATCTCCCTTTCATCTAAGAGTTCCATCATCTGCTGGCGGATCGTTTTCATATCATCCCAAGGGATCAATTGCTACCCGGTTGGCTGTTAGAAAATTTCCTTGACATAAAAGAAAAGCATGACCGCAGATAAGGCCAATTTCAGCCCCATGGCTACTATGTTTCCTATAAAGGCCCCCCAACCGGCTCGCAGGGCCTTTTTGCTTTTCTTTCCAGCTAATAGCTCTCCAGACAATGCTCCAACAATTGCACCGAAGAGCATACCCCAAGGGGGGAAAAATAGAAGGCCTACGAGCATTCCGATAATTGAACCCCATACACCTAATTTCGATGCCCCATACTTTTTTGCCCCGCGCACAGGAATCACGTAGTCCGAAATAGTCACTGCAAGTGTGAAAACTGCCATAATGATCAAAAATGTCGCACTGAATGGCTCCCAATTTTTGGCATAAGAGAGAATAATAAGGGCCAAAAAACTAAGTGGTGGCCCAGGAATGAGGGGTACAATACAACCGGCAAGACCGACTATTGCGATGAGCAATCCGATAATTATCAACGCGATCGTCATTGTGGCATCCTTAGTCCTTGGATTCATAAGTTCGATGACGAACTTATTTAGACTTCGGCGAACTCCCTTCGGTGTGAGAGAATAAGAGCTCTGTTTCCTCCAACAAGGGTCAAGATTGCTGCGCAGGCGCAAGGGCACCACCAGGATCAGATGCGATGATTTGGAAAAAACCGGGGGCTCTGTTCAAAAAAAACCGGCCAGAAAAGACCGGTTTTTTATCCCCCAGAAATCCTGTGATTTTATCGGGTCCTTTGAATGGCCTCATACCCCTTGGCCTTTAATTGCTCAGCAATCTTGCTGGTATCCTCGGTATCCAGATGAATAACAATGTCCTTTTTTTCACCCGGTGCCTCCGGAATATTTATGACATGAATCGTGATAATTCGTATACCCTCCTTATTTGCCAGGGAAACTACATCCTCAATAACTTTGTCTTCCACTTTGCCTATAACCTCAAGCCTTGTACCAGGTAAGCCAATACCGAGCACAGGGTTGGCTATCTTATAAAAGAAATCATTGGTAGTTACGATACCCACGAGTCGTCCGCTCTCTACCACTGGCAATGCACCAACCTTCTTTTCCTGGGCTAGCGCGAGGACTTCTTCAACAGTCATGTCAGGAGTTGCAGTGGCAACATTTCTCTCCATAATATCTTTTACGGGTGTATTCCCAAGCAGATAACCAATCTCCCACACGCTGAGCGTAGTGGCTTTAGAAGGGGTATAAGCCTCTAACTTATGCTCGGTAACAATTCCCACGAGCTTTCCCCTGTCTACCACCGGGAGACGGCGTATCTTATGTGCATCCATGATTCTTTTTGCATCGGATATGGAGGTGTTGCTGGGAATATTGACCACGTTCATTGTCATGATGTCCTTTACGAACATTGGTTGCCTCCTTTTTTTAGGTTGCTATTTCTTGAGAGGTGCTTCCTTGGCCTCAGGTAGCTCAACGAAACCAATAACGCCTGCAAACCCGCAGAAGTATAAACATCGGGGCCTATTATTGCAAAAGAAAAAGGCAATATTCTCCATTTAGATTTCTCTAACTAGACGAAGTTTTGATGGGGCGAAGCCCCTAGGTTCTCATTCTCTCTTCTCCTTTTAATAATCTTTCACCATATGTATCGATAAAGATGTCGAGATCCCTCTGCCAATGGTGCATGATGTTGACCCCTTCGACCTTCAATTGCCTGTTCTCAAGGATAGAGTTAACTGGCCTGGTTGCAGGGGAAGGATACTCCCTTGAGGAACATGGTATAAGAGGGGTCTTCATTTCCATTTTCTCTAACAGATACTTCGCCCACTCATATCTACTACAGTAGCCTTCTGCTGTGGCATGGTAAACGCCGTCTTTCCTGTTGTCTATCAATACCTTTATCTGCTGGGCCAGTCTATAAGACCAGGTGGGTGAACCGATCTGATCATTTACAACCGGTATAGGTTCCTGACCTTTTTTCAGAGCAAGTCTAATTATTTTCTTGAGGAAGCTTTCTCCCCTAATGCCATAAAGCCACCCTGACCTGATAATAATGTAGTTTCTTGCATTTTGCTTTACAGCCATTTCGCTTTCCATTTTTGTTTGCCCATAAAAAGAGAGTGGGGCCATGGGATCATCTTCAAAATAGGGCTGTGGCAGTCTCTTCCGGCCATCAAATACGAAGTCGGAAGATATGTGAACAATGATCTTGTCGTATCTGGCCGCTCCCTGCGCCAAGTTCCGAGGGCCTTCCACATTGATTCTTTCGGAAAGCTTTTTTTCTGTTTCGCACTCATCCACTTTTGTAAAGGCAGCACAATTAAGAATCATATCGGGAGATAACTGATTAATACTCGTTATGACCTTGTCCCAACTGGTAATGTCAAATTCTTCACTATCTGGGGCAATGATTTCATAATCGTTTTCCAGAGCCACTCTGCAGTCGCTGCCAAGCTGTCCGCTAGCACCAGTCAATAGGATCCTCATCTCTGTTCATCCTCCACGTTTTCATTCTTTAACGGGCTGTTGCCGAAATCCCTTTTCTCTGGGTCTAAAACGTCTATTAATAAATCTAAGGCTCGCTTCAGGCGATGTCAAAACTCGCCCTTAGGGCAAGGCCACGTCATAGTGAAACCTAACCTATTGATTTTTAAGGTTCTTGCAGGGTATGGGTATCTTTTTTTTGGATTATGCCCCACAAAGTATAGATCAGTGGGAGTTTCAAAATGGTTTATATAGATGGAGCCTATGATTCTAAGGCTTATGGCTCAATAAACCATTTTGAAT
>JADFWK010000148.1 GCA_015223015.1 Pseudomonadota bacterium | reverse complement strand
TGCTTATATCTCTAACTGTGATCCACCCGCCTGTTTTTATATATTCCAATATCTCCCCAGATATCCGAAATGCTGTTGTCATCGATAACCTATCTGTCGTTCTGTTATCTAATAGTTTCGGAATCTGTGTTTCTAAACATTGTTTCTAAACATTGTTTCTTATTGTTTTATGGGCCTTCGTGCTAATGGTGTTACGATCACGGTTTAAAAAATCCGAGATGCACGGGGATTTGCCTTCGGGTGCTGTGGTAAGTGCATCAAAAAACAGAAGGAGGTATAATACAATGAGAAGTAAAGAGAAAATAGAGGTAGGGAAGCTCGTTTTAGAACGGGGAGAATATGTGAAGGGAGCTGTTGATAAATGGTTTAAGGAAATTCCAAAAGAGGAACTCGACAAACCAGTAATAGCTGCCTTTGGCCAAGAACTTAAGCCAATAACATATACTCCAAGGGAGCTTTATGAGGAGTTGAAGGGAGAGATCAAGGAAAGGAAAGTGCCTAAAGAGAGGGAGGCATTTGTATCGGAAATTATGAAGAGGTATGGGGAGGCGGAAAAATGACTCGATTAGATGTAGGAGTATTTGCGAGGCCTGACTGGCCCGATGTCCCAGTTTATGGGCGCTTCGAATACTTAATGGATTATCTGTTTTGGACGGGTAATGAAGTCGTTTCCTATGCAAGAAGTATGAATTTAAACGTTCACGACTTGAAGAGGGATGACGCTACCCGTGAAAAAGTAGAGGATGAACTTAGAGGTGCAGACCCTGTCTTCTTCTTCCATGCTTCGCACGGCGGCGACAACATTCTTACTGGTCAAGGAATGTCTAACTTGATATGCTGCCCCGGACTTCACCCTTGCCCAGAGCCAAACCATGAAGTATTGAGTGACAGAGTGATCTATACCCTGAGCTGTTCAAGCGCTAAGGAACTCGGCCCTGCAGTTATTGAAGCAAATGGCATAAGTTACATCGGCTATTTGCCATTACTGTGGATAGTTGTACTTGAAGGAGACGACGTGGATGCAGTATTCAAGGATATATGGGCGGGAGGTGCAATTGCTCTGATAGATGGAAAAACTACCGGAGAGGCTTACAACTGGCTAAGAAGGAGATACGAGTACTGGATTTCATACTGGGAGATGAATCCAGGATGGGAGGCGCCTATAATGATTTGGGTCCTACAAGCGGATTTACAAAATCTCAAATTGCTTGGAAAAAGGGACGCAAGGATCAGATCCACACAAACCCGAGTTGAGTCAAAGATTGAAGAGGAAGTTATGAGCTAATCATATCTTTCCTTTTTAATTTTTATGAAAAAATGTCATGGTCATCCTCGCCTATTTGATATTTGACCATCACAAAAAAATCGAAAAACCACGGCTCAAAAAATTCGAGATGCATGGGGGTTTGCCCTTTCAGAAGGGTGCTGTGGTAAGTGCATCAAAAAGTAAAAGGAGGAACAACATGAGCGAAATTGAAGAACTGTTGAAGGGTCTGGAAATCGAAGGAGCAATGGTTCCGCCACCAATGAGAAAGGTGTTTGAGAAGGAGGCAGAAAAGGCTATCGAAGAAAGACAACCATTCATTGGGGTGTGGCATCTTGAGTACAAGGTGAGTAAATGCACCTGCCAGGTAGCTGAGGTATACCTCTGGAATCCAAGCGATGGGCCATGGTTTAGTGGGTGGATCAAATACTTCATCGGCAATGGCTGCGTGATCGATCCTGACACCATGAGAAAACCTGCCATTCCGGGGGCATTTCAGTGCATGGATAAAAGGTTTCCAGAGCTCGTAAGAAGGGTAGATCTCATGCCCGGTATGTATCAACACTTTCAGCTGCCATATCACGTACCAGAGAACGTCGAGCCGGGAATCTATTTCGGGAACGCTTTTTTGATACGACGTGAGTACCCATTCCCGGTGTTTGTGACTGGAGCGTATGGGGACTTTGAAGTGTACACATGCGAACCGGATCCACCAGCCCAAACCAGCGGATAGCGGCATGATAGTAAGGGTTAGCAATAACCCTTTTTATTTTATTAACATTGATTTTTATTGACTTTTCTTCTGCAAGATCAATCTGTTCGATGATCTCTTCGATCGTAATCCAGTCCCCGGTCTTAATGTATTCTATTATCCCCCAGACACCCCGAGCACTGTTACTACCATTATAATATTTATCGTTCGGTTATATTAATAGATTTGGAACGTGAAATACTGAACATTGTTTCTGAACATAGTTTCCTATTGTTTTATGAACCCTTGTGATAGTGGCAGTACCACCACAGTTCAAAAATCCGAGATGCATGAAGATTTGCCCTTTCAGAAGAGTACTGTGGTAAGTGCATCAACGCCGAGGAGGTGCGCTAATGGTGATAGAAATGCCAAATGAAATGAGAGGTGCGATATAAATCCGGTGCGGACAATCGGATGTAATGCGGGGCAAACTATGAGTGGAAATAAGTGTATAGCCATCTCAGATGTACATCTGGGAGCAGAAGATAGCAACAGGAGCAAGTTTACAGATTTCATAGATAATCTGGGAGATGATGTCGATCGCCTTGTTCTCCTTGGAGATATACTTGAGTTCTGGAGGAGAGATCCTGTCGGAGTACTGCTCGAGAATACCGATATCATTCAGAAACTTATGAGCCTGGAGCCAGAGATAAACGTCTCATATATAGTCGGGAATCATGATTTTCACCTGATACGGTTTCCCCAATCATACTTTGGCGTAAAGTTCGATCTCAAATACGACCTGAGCCTCGAATATGGCGAGACCAAGTATCGCTTTATACACGGGTACCAGCTTGAAAACAGGCGGTTTGGCACGCTTGCGACCTACGAGACGTTTGCAGATGCACTTTGTATGGCTGGAGACGATGTTGGGAAGGTTGCTGATATGAT
>JADFWK010000147.1 GCA_015223015.1 Pseudomonadota bacterium | reverse complement strand
TTGCTGTCTGTCCACGAATGGATCTTTTTATTCTTAAAGGGCACTATTTATATAGTTTTTTCCCTGGCCATGGAGGTGGGGGGCCTCATGCTTGTAGCAGGCATTCTATGGGCCATCATTCGTAGATACATCCAGCGTGTTCCCCGGCTTGAAATGAGGCTGGAGGATGCCCTGGTGCCGGGATGGCTTCTGCTGGTCGGCCTTTCCGGTTTTGTGGTGGAGGGCTTTCGGTTGGTCTCTCAGCAACCCCCATGGGGTGAGTGGTCCTTTGTGGGCTGGCAGATGGCCTCGCTGCTTTCAGCCGAGATGGCCAAACCCCTTTATCCCTATCTCTGGTGGGGGCATGCGCTCCTCAGCCTGTGTTTTATTGCAGCGATCCCCTTTACCAAGCTTTTTCATATCCTGGGGGCACCCGCAGGGATCTATTTCCAGGGTTCCGGCAAACCGGTCGTCCTGGATGTAGAAGAAGGAGCGGGAGAATTTGACCTGGGTGATTCGATCTTTTTTGATGCCTGCATGCGGTGTGGGCGGTGCGTAGCGGTTTGCCCATCTGCGGGGGCAGGTGAACCTTTTAACCCTCGTGATTTTATCCAGGCTATGCGCCACGCCCTGTGGCAGAAGCATTTACCATGGGGAGATATCCGGTTTCTGAGCATGGGCAAAGAAAATGAAGTGGGTGAAAAATTCTGGTACTGCACCACGTGCCGGGCCTGCCTGGAGGTCTGCCCCGTCTACGGCGCCACCTACGATGCCGTAATGAAGAAAAGGGTCTTGGCCGTGGAGGAGGGAACCAATGTGCCCACGCTTATGAACCAGACCCTTGAAAAGGTTTTCAAGTACGACAATCCGTGGGAGTCATCCAAAAAGAAGCGGGGGGCCTGGGCAGAGGGACTGGATCTGGTTGATCTCGCAAAAAGGGACGCAAAAGCGGATCTCTGCTACTTTGTGGGATGTACTACCTCCTTTGATGACACGGCACAGGGAATAGCCTTATCGTTTTCAAAGATCCTTCAGTCGGCGGGGGTCAATTTTGGAATCCTTGGCCAAGAAGAGCCCTGCTGCGGGGACATTGCCAGGCGAGCGGGCGAATTGGGCCTCTTTGTTGAGCAGATGGAGGGCTGTATCGATCTTTTTAATAAATATGGCATTACCGACGTGGTGACCTCTTCGCCCCATTGCTTCCATACCTTTAAAAATGATTACCCTGAAGCGTCTTTCAGGACGCGCCATTACACTTTGGTTTTGCTGGAACTGATCGCCAACGGGAAGCTCCAATTCAAAGATGGGATGGATGCAACGGTCACCTACCATGACCCCTGTTACCTGGGCCGGTACAATGGGATTTTTGATGAGCCGAGGGAGGTTATTCGCTCGATCCCCGGCCTCAACCTTGTGGAGATGACCCACCACGGGGCTGACAGCCTCTGCTGCGGTGGAGGTGGCGGAAGGATGTGGCAGGACCTGAACGGCGAGGTCAAAATGAGCGAGGTCCGGATTAGGGAGGCCGAGGCAACCGGTGCACAGATCCTCGTTACCGCATGCCCTTTGTGCCGCATCATGTTGGAGGATGCCCGCAAGGCTGCCGGGCTGAACGAGACCCTTCGGGTCATGGATATAAATGAGTTGGTTTTGCAGGCATTGGAAGGGTGAATGCGGAAGGTCTCAAATTTTAATATAAACGGATATTTTTTGTGAGGAGGATCAGAATGAATGATGTGATGATACTTGGAGACGTGAAAGAGGGATCATTGGATATAAGAACCCTTGAATTGCTGGGAGTCGGAAAGAAGCTTGCCGGCGATCTTGGTGTGGGTCTTTCCGTCGTGCTAATGGGGGATGCGGTTTCAACTGTGGCCGAACAGGCAGCCTCCTATGGTCCGGATCGGGTTTATAAATTGGAACACCCCTTATTAAAGGGAGTCAACCCAGATATGTGGCTTGCATCTTTGCAACAGGCGTGTAAGCAGATTAACCCAAAAATCGTTCTCTTGAGCCACTCTCTCATAGGTATGGAGTTAGGCCCAAGATTGGCCTGTCGTTTGAACACACGACTTACCACCGATTGCATTGATCTTTCAATCGATCCTGAAGATGGCCTTCTGCTGCGGACAAAGCCAGTTTCAGGAGGCAATGCGATTTCCGTGTTCAAGTGCCCTGGTGAGCCACAATTAGCGACGGTAAGGGCAAATGTATTTGATCCTGCTGAGGCGGCTGATGGGAACGGCGAGATAGTGGATATGGTCCCGGAAATAGATGAATCCATGATCACGGTGGAATCCATTGAGGTCGTCAAAGAGGAGGTCGTTGCGCTGGACAAAGCGGATGTGGTGATCTCCGGCGGCGCGGGGCTGGGCGATGAGGATGGGTTTGAGATACTCCAGGACCTGTCTAAGGCGTTAAGCAAATCGTTTGGAAGTGTGATGATCGGATGTAGCAGAGTGGCGGTGGACAAAGGCTGGATATCTTCCGATCATCAGGTGGGTCTGACCGGCACCATGATTTCCCCGGATATATATATCGCGGTGGGAATATCGGGGGCTATTCAGCACCTTGTCGGCATGATTAAGTCCAAAAAGATAATCGCCATCAATACGGACCCAGGCTGTAACATGTTTAATGTGGCCGATTATGGCGTTGTCGAAGATTATGAAAAGGTTGTACCTGCTCTTGTAAAGAGATTGGAGGAACTGTCATGAAAGAAATAGGAATAATAGTCTGCGCCAAACAGATCCCCGACCCTGAAGCGCCTTTGTCGGATGTCAGTGTGAATGCTGAAACTCAGGAAGTTGTTGTTGATGCACCGCCGGTCATCAGTCCATTTGATGAAAATGCCTTGGAGGTTGCAATTCGGCTTAAGGAAGAGCTCGGCGCAAAGATCACTGTGTTGAGCATGGGCAAGAAGGTGTCTGATACAGTATTGAGAAAGAGCCTGGTAGCCGGTGCTGATGAATTGATCCTTTTGCAAGATGACGCTTTTGAAAAGCTTGATAGTCATTCTATCGCCAGCGCCCTGGCGGGTGCCATAAGGAAGATAGGCGAATTTGATCTGGTTTTAACCGGGAGGCAGGCCGGTGATTGGGATTCCGGTCAGGTCGGCCTGATTCTGGGTGAAATACTGGGGCTTCCATGCATTAATCTTGCCCGCGAAATCAAGGTAGAAGACGGGAATGTGGTGGTGAAAAAGGTCATTCCCGAGGGGTATGAACGGGTGAGGGCTAAGATGCCTGCACTGGTAACGGTGAGCAATGAAGTTGGCGAACTGCGGTATATTTCGAGGACCAAGATGCTGAAGATGCTCAAGGGGGTAGGTTCCATTCCATCATGGAGCGCCGAGGATCTTGGAATAACGCTGGAAACGCTGCAGAAGATGGGGATCATGACACTCTCATCGCCGCCGGATATGAGAAGGGATTGCCAGTTCATAGAAGGCACACCTGATGAATTATCTGATAAATTGGCGGCTGTTTTCAAGTCTCTCCGATGATGTTTTTCAAACCGACGTTGAGCGGTTCAACGTTTACGGTTCGGGATCTGGAGGGTTCTCTTCTTTAAGATGGGATCTGCGACCGGCATCTCTCCGAGCCTGAGAACAGTTTTATTATGAGTAGTATCTATTAATCTTAACAAAAACAGGAGGTACATACAATGGCAGACAAGGTTTATGATGCAGTTATTATTGGTGGGGGGCATCATGGGACGATTATTGCTCCTTATCTGGCTAAAGCTGGCTTGAAAGTAGGGGTTTTTGAGCGTCTGGATCATTTTGGCGGCGGCGCCGTATCCTTTGATGATGTGCCCGCGCCTGGGTTTCGAGGTAACTTTTGTGCCCATTATACGCGTTTTTATGGTCATCCTGCCTATAAGGAATTTAATCTTCGCGATGAGGGGCTGGAGTATGTTTTTCCTGATACAAATGAGGCAGCAATCTTTGATGATGGAAAGTCCTATGTAGCTTATGCCGGTTGGCCGGTAGTGGACCCAGAAACAGGGAAGACAGAGTATAGCGAAGAAAATGTGAAAAAGACCCATGCGCAAATCTCCCGTTTTTCCAAGGCGGATGCAGCGGTATATCTTTATTGGACGGAAAGATATAAAGAAGTAATTCGACCGGCATTTGGCAGACACAGGTTCTCCGTGCCGACCCCATGGGGCGTCCCTGATAGCTTGGAAGAACTGGTGACCAACCCTGAAAGCGGGATTGATCCATCCATGCAATACATGACCTCAAAGGAGCTTGTACATTATTTCTTCGAAAGCGATGAACTCAGGCTTTTAATGCTGAGAGGATTTCTCACCTCCTGTGGCCTTCACGCGGACGATGTGCCGGGTATTATGTATACATTTGCGACTCTCCATCTGGTCTTCGGATGGGAGACGGCGGCCATTGCCAGAGGGGGAACGCAGTCTATTACCGATGCCCTTGTCTCGGCAGGCAAAAAACTGGGCGTTGAATATTTTATCAATTCCGAAGTGGATAGAGTAATTATTGAGGATGGTAAGGCCAAGGGTATCAAACTATTGGACGGCACCGAGATTGAGGCCAAGCAAATGGTGGTATCTGATAATGCCACCCCCCAGCTTTTCAATCGTATGATTGGAGA
This sequence comes from Pseudomonadota bacterium, assembly GCA_015223015.1. Taxonomy (GTDB): domain Bacteria; phylum Desulfobacterota; class DSM-4660; order Desulfatiglandales; family B25-G16; genus JADFWK01. The sequence continues at coordinate 3,113 of JADFWK010000147.1, read as the reverse complement.
AGAACATCTGACCACCCAGATGGAGCGTAAGGTGGATACGTATTTCTTTGATCGCGCACAACTTTTCTGGGGACCTGTGGCCGTGCATGAGCTTCCCCAATATACAGCTGGCAAAGACAATCCTGATGTAAATGCCACGCCTCGTACCTATTGTCTGCCCAATGATCTGGCTTATATGGAAGATAAATACATGCATGAAATCTTCCTGCTGGGCATGCCTTCCAAGATGTGCTTATTGGCGGCGCCGGACAGCATTTGGGATAAAAGCCGTGTACCTGAAGGCAAACATACTATACATGTCGAGGATTTTACCTGTCCTGCCCGAATTTTTTCCAGGAAAGAGTGGCGCAACCTCCATGATGAATTTTATGAATCCATGATTGCACAATGGCAGAAATATGCTCCCAATATGACCAAGGACAATTTTATCGCAGAAGCTATTGAGACGCCTATTGGTATACAGGATACTCATCTGGACATGAGAGAAGGTGGCTGGTCAGAGGGCAACGCTGGCGGCTCTCAAGGAGGGCGTTTCAGAGGACTGCCTGGAGGGCTTCGGACATTTATCAAGGGTCTTTATATGTGCTCCTCAGGTGTGGCAGGTGGAGCGGGTATCGCGCGCGGGTCAAGTTATAACTGTTATCAGGTAATAGCTCAAGACTATGGCTTACGGCCGCCGGAAAAGTAGTGATCCTCAGTTAACCCCCCGCTAAAAACGGGAGTCCAGTCCCGCCAGGCGGTATCTCTGGATTTCCGTTTTCACGGGAATGACCGAAAATGAAAAATTTCGACTTTGTACAAGATTGTTATGATTAAAATCGCTTTTTTGCTGATTTAAATCGACAATCATCAATCCACAAGGAGGAAAAAATGCGTCTGAAAAACAAGGTGGCTATTGTGACAGGAGGCGCCAGGGGCCTGGGAAGGGTCTTTGCCATGAGGCTGGCAGAGGAGGGCGCCAAGGTTATGGTGATGAATATAGTGGCGAACCAGAGGGATGAGGATGACCTTAAGGAGACGGTTAGGTTGATCAAAGGACTTGGATCCGAGGTCATCTCTTTTGTGGCCGATGTGACCAGCGAAGAGGAAACAAAGGCCATGGCCAAGGCGGCATTTGATAAGTTCGGTAGGATAGATATCCTGGTGAACGATGCGGCCATATATGGCGGCCTCAAACGAAAGCCTTTTTATGAGGTTGACCTGAAAGAATGGGACATTGTGATGACGGTAAATGTTAAGGGGGCATTCCTTGCTTCGCGAGCCGTCTTCCCGTACATGAAAGAACAGGGTTACGGCAAAATTGTCAGCATATCTTCTGAAACTTTTTTTACCGGATCTACAGGTATTCCCCATTACGTGGCATCCAAGGGCGGGTTAATAGCCCTTACGCGTGCCTTGGCTGGTGAGCTGGGTCCCCACAACATCTGCATAAACAGCGTAGCGCCAGGCTTCACTGACACCGAGGCAAGTAGAGGGCTGGCCGATGTGACCAAATACGACACATCCAGGACACCGCTCGGGCGTTTGCAAGAACCAGGGGATTTGGCAGGTGCCGTGCTTTTTTTGGCCTCGCCTGAGAGCGATTTTATTACCGGGCAGACCTTGTTGGTAGATGGCGGCAGATGTATGCATTAAAGGAGCAAGATGTTTGGCTGGAAGGGTAAAATTCTAAGAGTTGATCTCTCACAAGGTAACTGTTCCGTTGAGGATGTGCCTTTTGATTTAGCCAGGGATTATATCGGTGGTCGTGGCATTGGTGTGAAGATTCTGTTTGATGAGATTAACCCCAGGATTGACCCGCTCAGCCCGGAGAACAAATTGATCTTTGCCGCCGGCCCTTTAACCGGGACAGGAACTCCAGCAGGGGGAAGATTTATCATCATCTCCAAATCACCTCTAACCGGGGCTATTGCCAATTCCTGTTGCGGTGGCTATTTTGGTGCCAATCTAAAATACGCTGGCTATGACATGCTTATCATTGAGGGCAAATCACATGATCCCGTTTATCTATCCATCAGAAATGATGTGGTGGAAATTAAACCGGCAGGACATCTGTGGGGAAAATGGACTACAGAGACAGAGAGGCTAATCGAATCCGAGATGGCACCTGATAGTGATGCCTTTAAAATTAATAATGTTAGTATAGCATCCATTGGTCCAGCGGGAGAGAGCCTTGTTAAATATGCCTGCATAATGGCTGACAGTGGTAGGGCAGCCGGGCGTTCAGGACTGGGCGCAGTCATGGGCTCGAAAAATCTGAAGGCAATATCCATTAGCGGCACAGGTGGGGTTACTGTTGCAGATGTAGATGGTTTCAAGAAAGCGGTACTGGAGTTTCTTAAAGAGGGTAGGGAGAATAAGGAACTCGAGAAGAGGCATATGTGGGGGACATGGAGTCTTCCAGGGCGAGCCAATAAAAGTGGCACCCAGGCTGCCCTAAACTTTCAGGATGGATATTTTGAGCCATTTACCAAGTTTGAGGACCCAGCTTTTATCCGGGACAACATTCGAGTAAGGGATGAGGCGTGCTTTGGTTGTCCCTTCGCCTGCAGCAAGAGAAGCAAAATAGAAGACTCGGCATACCCAGGCACCACCAAGGGACCAGAGCATGAAACTATGGCCCTTGTAGGGTCTAATTGTGGGGTTGGCGAGTTGGATGATATATGCAGAGCCAATTATCTTTGTAATGAGCTCGGAATGGATACCATAACAACAGGTGCTACTATCTCCTGTGCTATGGAACTTTTTGAAAAGGGTTATTTGTCTGAGAAAGAGATAGGAATTCCCCTCAACTTTGGCAATACTGAGGCCATGTTCCAGCTTATGAAGAAAACAGCACTGCGTGAGGATTTTGGAGATGTGCTGGCTGAGGGGGGGTATTTAGTAGCTGAGAGGTATAGACACCCGGAGCTTTTCATGGGGGTAAAAAAACAGGGTATGCCCGCATGGCATCCTCAGGGCGTTGAAATAATAGGGCTCCAGTATGCAACAAGTAATGTTGGTGCCTGTCACACCAAGGCAACATTGCCTTTTTACGAAGGCAGAAAGGACCCAGCCCATCATGTGGAGTGGACAAAGCAGGATCAGGACTACATGGCAGCGGTTGACTCCTG
>JADFWK010000146.1 GCA_015223015.1 Pseudomonadota bacterium | reverse complement strand
TCAAAATGGGAACCGAGACCCCCATTATGTTCTTCGCTGCAAAATCAAGGTTTATATCCCGTGTGGTTATGTCACTTATCTGTCCAATGTCCCAAGACCCGAGCAAGACCTCAGCCATGAGAAGATCGTGAAAGGCGATCTGCAGGCTTTCCTCTGCTCTCTTTCTTGCCTCTTTGTACTCCTTTATTACTACCATGAACTCGGACACCAATGCATCTCTCTTTTCCTTTAAAAGCTTGTGTCCTCTGTCAGCAAGCTTCACCCTCCTCTTGAGCTTTAACAATTCCATTCTGGTGGGCTTCACATTTGGTAAGGTCTCTGCCATGTACTAATCTCCTGCCCCCACTTGAGACCCCTTCTTATAATATTGCTTGACGTATTTTTCATCAATCCTCTTGAGCTCTCCCTCTGGAAAGACGGAGAGGAGTTCCCACCCCAAATCTAGTGTTTGTTCAATGGTTCTGTTTTCATCTACTCCCTGGGTGACGAATCGCTCCTCAAAGACCTGCGCAAACTTTAGGTTGAGGCGATCTCTTTCGCTTAATGCCTCCTCTCCCACAACGGCGACAAGACTCCTCACATCCCTTCCTTCAGCATAACCAGAGTAACATTGATCAGACACCCCTAAATGATCCGCCCTGGTTCTGCCTTCCCCGATCCCCTCATTCATGAGCCTGGAAAGGCTGGGTAGAACATCCACAGGGGGGTAAACGCCCTTCCGGTGCAGCTCACGGGAGAGAACGAATTGTCCCTCGGTAATATACCCGGTAAGGTCAGGTACGGGATGGGTGATGTCGTCATCCGGCATTGAGAGAATGGGCATCTGTGTGATAGAACCCTTTTTTCCGGCGATTCTTCCAGCTCGCTCATAATTGGTTGCTAGATCGGTATACATATAGCCTGGATACCCTCTCCTTCCGGGGACCTCTTCCCTCGCAGATGAGATCTCTCTGAGGGCCTCGCAATAATTGGTCATGTCTGTAAGGATAACCAGCACATGGGTATCGTAATTAAAGGCAAGAAACTCTGCAGTGGTAAGGGCCATCCTGGGGGTAATAATTCTCTCTATGGCAGGGTCGTCTGCCAGATTGATAAATGAAACTATCCGCTCCAGTGCCCCTGTTGATTCGAAGCTGTTTATAAAAAAATTCGCCTCTTCATGGGTTATGCCCATGGCAGCAAAAATTACACTAAATGGTTCCTTCGAACCCAAAACGGTAGCCTGTCTTGCTATCTGTGCAGCGAGTTCATTATGGGGTAATCCTGAGCCTGAAAAGATGGGAAGCTTCTGCCCCCTCACCAAGGTATTCATTCCATCGATGGTGGAGATACCGGTCTGGATGAATTCGTTCGGGTAGGCTCGTGCTGTTGGATTAATGGCAGCGCCGGTGATTGACAATCGAGCCTCTGGAATAATCTCTGGGCCGCCATCAATCGGTCTTCCCAAACCATCAAAGGACCTCCCAAGCATCTCCTTGGAAAGAGAGATTCTCATAATGTCCCCGGCAAATCTAACCCGGGTCTGGTCTGTGTCAAGTCCTCGTGTGCCTTCAAATACCTGCACAATAGCCACATTCTCCTGTGACTCCAGAACCTGGCCCATGCGGTTGTCACCCCCTGGTGTCCGGATGTAGACAACCTCCCCATAGGCCACCTCTTCCACACCTTCAACAATCATAAGAGGGCCTGCCACCTGGGTAACGGATCGGTACTCCCTCGACTTAATATCCTTAGCCTGTTCGCTCATTTTTGATTCCTCAAAGACTCAAATTCACGTTCAATGGATTGTATTAACTCCTCATATCTCTTTGGAAAATCCTGGTTGGGTGTATACTTCATGCGAGCTATTTCATCCTTAACCTTCACCGCCGCTATTCTGTTCGCCCCGACTCCTGACTCTATTGCCTTGTTGACCTCTTGGTAGAATCTCATAATGATCTTGAGCATGAGATATTGCTTCTCTATAGAACAATATGAATCTATTTCGTGGTACGCATGCTGTTGCAAATAATCTTCTCTAATCATACGCGCCACCTCCAAAAGGGCCCTATCTGATTCTGGTAGTGCGTCCTGTCCAACCAGCTGGACAATCTCTTGCAGCTCTGCCTCTTGTTCCAGCAGCGCCATCATGTCTCCTCGAAGGCCCTGGAAATCCTTGTCTACGTTTTGATCAAACCAGGGTTTTACAAAATCCAAATAAAGCGAATAGCTGGTCAACCAATTGATGGCTGGGAAATGTCTCCGGTCTGCCAGATTTGTGTCTAAGGCCCAAAAGGCGCTCACTACCCTCAAGGTATTCTGGGCAACCGGCTCAGAAAAATCACCTCCTGGCGGGGAAACAGCGCCGATGATCGAAACCGATCCAAACCGCTCTTCGCTGCCCAGGGCAACTACCCTGCCCGCCCTTTCATAAAAGTCGGCGAGCCTGGTGCCCAAATAGGCCGGAAACCCCTCTTCGCCGGGCATCTCCTCAAGTCTCCCTGAAATCTCCCTCAATGCCTCAGCCCATCGTGATGATGAATCTGCCATCAAGGCTACATCATACCCCATGTCCCTATAGTACTCGGCAATGGTAACCCCTGTATATATAGACGCCTCCCGGGCTGCAACCGGCATATTGGAGGTGTTGGCGATCAAAGTGGACCGCTCCATGAGTTTCTCCCCGGTGCTTGGGTCGTCCAGTTCGGGAAAGGTTATCAAAACCTCTGTCATCTCATTCCCTCTTTCTCCACAACCCACATACACGACTACCTGCGAATCAGCCCATTTTGCCAGTTGATGTTGGCTCACTGTTTTACCAGTACCAAAGCCCCCCGGAATTGCAGCTGTCCCCCCTTTGGCTATAGGGAAAAATGTATCATAAATCCTCTGGCCCGTGAGCAGGGGCACCTCCGGGTCAAGCTTCTGCTTTAAGGGTCTCCCGATCCTCACCGGCCATTTCTGTTTCATGGTGAGTTCAATCTTCTTTCCTCCACTCTCAAGCACAGCTATGACCTCATTGACAGTGAAGCTCCCGCTCTTTATCTCGACCACCTTTCCCTGTATACCTGGCGGCACCATTATCCTATGCTTGATAACCTTAGACTCCTGAACCTCCCCGAGATAGTCACCCTCAACAAGCTCATCGCCCCTTTTAACCGTTGCGGTGAAGTCCCATTTTTTAACCGGATCCAGGCCGGGAACATTAACCCCTCGGGTTATATAGTCCCCTGCCTGGTTCTTGATTTCAAGCAAAGGCCGCTGTATTCCATCATAGAAATTGGTAATTATTCCTGGGCCAAGCTCAACTGAAACGGGGGCACCGGTTCTTACAACCTCTTCACCTGGCTTGAGTCCAGTAGTGTCTTCGTAGACTTGCACATAGGCTAAGTCTTGGATCAACTTTATGGTCTCTCCCATCAAGCCTTCCTGACCTACCCTCACAACCTCATACATCTCACAACCCCTCATGTCTTTAGCGACTACGAGTGGCCCAGCAATGCTCTTGATTCTTCCTTTCTTCTGATTACCCATAACTACCTCATCATGCTATTTCAAACCCAACCGTCCTCTTTATGATCTCTCGCATCGGGTCGCTCTTGCTGATCAAGGGACCACTACTATCCGGGATCTCTAAAATGATAGGCATAATACCCGTCCTAAATCTATTCACCTCATCCAGAACATCCCCTATTTCCACGGCTGTCTTTTCAGTAACCAATATTATGCCGACTGTGCCGTCAAATAGATCCCTCAGCACTGCTCTAACACCCGCTTCCCTCAAATCTTCCATCCGAAATGTCTTTCCAATGCCTGCCAGCTTGAAACCACACACAGTATGTCTATCTCCGATCAGGGCAATTTCCATTTTTTCCTCATTACTGACTCTCTGACTTCATCTCTACTCAGATCAACCTCTGTGCTCCTAACAATAGCCAGAAGATTCTTTACTTCTGTTTCCTTTGATACCAGAAAGCCGATGAGAGGACCGGGGCCAAACGGCTTTTTTCTCCTAATATCTTGTGCCTTATTAAGGGCCTGGCTATCGAGCACCTCTTCAAAGGCCACAACAGAGCCGGTTCTTTCATACTCATGCTGTGCACCTACAAGGGGTTCAAAATATGGTGTTTCTTCCAGGAGCGGTAAAAGGCCCGGCAGGTCCTCTTCATCAAAGGTGGAGAGCAGCTCATCGATGATTGTGCACTCAGGTATGAGAAAGGGATCAATATCTTCTCGAAGCAGACCGTCACTCTTGGCCCTCAAAATGATCTTGAGGTTATGCGTTTCAACGCAGACCTCTACAAATTCTCTGAATTCCTTGATGCCTCTAAGCTTCAAAACCTTTGTCCATAAATCCTCCCAGAAAACCTTATCCAGTAAAGACTCCAAAAAGAACAGATTGTGAGTCTCGTGGTACCGAGCCAAGCCCTCACTCAATACCTGGTACGGGGTTCCTGTCAACAGCGCCACAAAATCGTCCATACCCTCTGCATCAAGGAGGGTCTTGAAAAAGGTAATATTCAACTCGCCTCCCTCGAGAAAGGAATCCATGAAATGCTCCTTTTGCAGCCCTCCATGCATTCCCCGCAGTGCGGTCCTTAAATTGATAACATCCCATTTTTTCAGGAGATACTCTCGTATTGGCCATGCCCCTTTCGGAATAATCTTGGAAATCTCCTGCCCTAATGCGGAAAATTCTTCCAAAATAGCCTTTTCCAATGCCTGGGCCTCATGAACTGCTCCCTCTGAGAGATACGGAAAATAATCTGTTCCTTCCAGCAGAGACGCAACCTCTCCAGGCGAAGCGCATCCCCACAGATCATCCCATCTCCCTGCAGAAATGAACTTTCCCTCTTTCGCCATTACCGTTGCGTTAACATACAGGTACGAAAGAACATCGCGAATCATAGCCTATCCCCAAAAAGGATCTTGGCCACATCTACCCGTATGCCCTCTTTGAGCCGGTTCAATTTGGTTTCAAGGGTATTGTCGATTTCCACCGATTTCTCCAAATCCCGAACAACCACACCTCCCAGGAATTGCATGGGTTCATCGGCCAAGACCAGAGATATGTTTCTTCCGGTCCTCTGTTTGACCAGCTCGCCCACCTCTTCTAACGTTTTTGTATCGAAGGTTTTCCTGTCCCTGTGATTCAGGACTAACTCGAGCCTGTCGCCGGCAACAACTTCAGAGGCAGAGGCAATCAAGTTGAACAGGATATCCTTGTAGTCAAAGTGGTCCTGCTTCCCTTTTGCAGCTAGCGCCTCTAAAACCTTTTTGGCCTCTGAAAATGAGCTATCGATCGCCTCTTCCCGGGCATCCATCCGCTTTCGTCGTACATCGATTTTAGTCTCAGCTAACATCCTTTGCTCTTCAAGGGAGGCAAGGCGTTTACCATTGGAGAGAATCCTCTCAACCTCCTGGTCTGCTTTTTCCTGGGCAGCCTGCTTGATCTTTGCTGCCTCTGTTTGCGCGGTAAGCAGTATTTCAGATATCTCCTTTTCGGCCTCGGCCTGTATGTGAGATACTATTTTCTCCACCCCTGGTTCTGGCATAATTGCTCCTCTATTATATAGAAACGGTATTCAGGGAAGAGGTTTGATCTAACCACCCATGATCTTGGTTCCCACAAAGATCAGGATAGCTATAAGGAGACCAAAAATGGCAAAGGTCTCTGCCATGACTGCCAGGACAATCGCTTGGCCAAATGTTTCGGGCCTCTTGGCAACCGCACCCATGCCGCTCGCAGCAATAGCTCCCTGAGCAACTGCCGTAAAACTACTGAGACCAATAACGATGCCGCCTCCCAGTGCAGCATACCCCATGCCTATAGGGATTTCCTTGACCGCTCCCCCGAGCACGCCGACCCCGATGAGAATCAACACAGCCCCGAGGAACCCGTATATTCCTTGGGTTTGTGGTAAGGCTTGGAGCACTAAGACGGGTCCAAACTTCTTTGGATCCTCTGAAATAACGCCAGCCCCTGCAATTCCAGCCAACCCCACGCCGATCCCAGAGGCAATCGCGGCCAAGCCCATCGAAATGGCTGCCCCAATAATTGCCAATACTGTTCCTGATGATAACTCCATAAAAACCTCCCTCCTATTTAATATCTACTATGTCAAATCTCATTTCAAGGGGTTTGAATTCTGTTCCCCCGCTCTGATAAAATTTGGTAAAAAACTCTACGTAATGCAACCTGAGGCCGTGAACAAAGGCTCCCATGGCATTAATGACAAAATTGAAGAGGTGCCCAAAGAGAAAGATAATCACAGCAAAAATTGTCCCGATTGCACCAACCACGGAGAGCATGCCCGCGAGCACATTAACGGTCATGGCAATCCCCGTTGTACACAGCCCCAAGGCCATGAGCCTGGCATAAGAGAGAATATCCCCCATGAATCCGGTTACTTGGAACATTGACATGGCTTTATGTCCCGCAAAGAGCAACAAGAGCGAGATAACGATGAATATGTAGCCGAGTGGCTTATGACCTGCCAGAAAGAAGAAAAGCCCTGGCTGGATAAACAAAAACCAGAGATTTCCGCTCATGGCTTTCCACACCTGCCCTGTTTTGAGCTTGTCCACAACATTGATCACCACACCTATATTAACGTGAGTGAGCCCAATGATAAGAGCGATCAGCAAGAAGGTGGTGACCTGAACCATGGGATCAAATACCTGGAGCGCTGCTAGAGGGGGCACCCTAAGGCCAAACCCCCCGAACCATCCCCCAGACAGCGCACCTATGATGATTGTGGCAACTCCCGCAGAGGAAAGGATGATTCCGCCATCCTTGATGGCTTCGTTATATCTTCCCCCTCCCCTTATCAATGACATGCCCAAAACAAGGGCTATTACCCCATACAGCGCATCGGTTAACATAATTGAAAAAAACAGGAGGAAACCTGGAGCTAAGAAAAGGGTAGGATCGACCCCATTATAGGTTGGCAAACCGTACAGACGCGTTAGCAGCTCAAAGCTCTTAAAGAATTTGGGATTTTTCAACTGGACTGGCACATCATCCTTGTCATCGGGATCCGATACATCTACCACACATGCCCCATTGCTGACCCCTTGTATCTCTTCAACGGCCTGAGTAACCGAGTATTGTGGGATCCACCCTTCAAGAGCCACAACGTGCTCCATCCTTGCAAACTTGGTCTGACTTTCTTGTCTCTGCCGCTCAACCATGAGAAATTCCTGGTACTTCTTGAGCTCATCTCGCCATCTCTGAGCAGCATCAACAATAATGTGCTCCTTTTCTGTCTTGTGCTGGCCCAATTCCCTTAGCCTGGCATCAATGGAATCAATTGCCTCTTGTGGTTTTCCCTCCTGACCCTCCAATTCAAGCCTTTCCCAACTCAGGCGGCGAATATTGGGTAATACGGTCGCCGCATGCTCCTTGAGGCAGATTATTACTGTTACCAGCTTGTTCTCAGCTGTCTGGCGAGCCCCAAGATAATAGGTATTGTCTGTTAGATCCTCTATCCTCTGTCTTATGCTTTCTAAGGCTTCCTTCGGGGCAATACCTACAGAGACAGACAAGTAGTCCGACTCACCGACGTCTCTTAGGTCAATCTCTAAGGACAAAACCAGTTCCAGTAATCCTCTGGTCCTCCGTAGGTCTGCTATCTCTTCTTCGATCTTCTCCAGATCCTTAACAGGATCCTCCACCTCACCCTCGACCTTTTCAACAATTCCGTCGACAGTATCAATAAGCTCTGAACCAAAGACCTCTCTGCTCTCGATCTTCTTTGGTGGTAGGGGAGCAAAAACAGCCTTGAAAAAACCTTCTCTTGCTTCGGGATCATAGCGGTCAAAAAGATCGAGCAAACGATTCAGCGCGATATTCTGTGTAGCTATTTTCCGAACATGCGGAGACAGGGGGTGAGGCTGTAACAGCTCCTTCCAGCGGGGATCGGAAAGCTTTTCGGAATAATCAGTAAGATGGACAGTACCGAGTCCTTGGAGTCCCTTGACTATGGTATCCCTATATCCCTCGATTGCGAGTATTTGCAGTTTTTTCATCCGCGTTGGTCGTAACATAACATCAACCCAACAGAGAACGTAAAATAAAGTCCTTGGCCTTTTCCATGTTCCGTTGGCCTTCTTTTCTGAGTTCCTCGGTTTCCTTGTTCCATTCAGCTGCAAGACTCTGACATGCTTTCCTTGCCATATCTCCCACATCCTCTCTCGCTTTCTCTGCCTGCCTCTGAGCCTCTCTCATCTTCTCCGCCAAGAGTTTTTCTGACTCTTTTTTGGCGCCCTCAATAAGCTGTGTTGCCTCCTCTGCAGCCTCTTGTGTCTTCTTTTTTGCCTGGGTTTCTGCCTGCTTTATCTTTTGCAAGGATTCTAAAATCATTCTAAGCCTCTATCGCTGACCAGAATTTTTCTATGGTGCTGTAATGGAATATGCTGGCTATTTCAAAGTGGAAAGGTTTTCGGTCTCGCTAGGAGATGGGCCAAGATCTTTCTTTGTTGCTTTCCCCAGATCACTCATTTTGCAATTTCCCTCAAAGATAACCCCTTCTTCAATGACGAGCTTTGGGGTTTGAATGTTGCCAAAGAGTTTGCCGGGGATATTGATCTCAATCTTATTTTCAGCGAATATATCGCCATTGACTTCTCCGCTTATTATCATATCAGCAACATGTATCTGGGCTCTAATCGTTGCGCTTTCCCCTACTATCAAGGTTCCGCTGGATTCAATTTCACCAGAGAATTTTCCGTCTATTCTCACAGCACCCGTAAAGGAGAATTTACCCTCAAACTCTGTGTCCTTGCCGAGAAAGGCATTAATTTCTTCCTTGGATGTTTTCATCACTTCCTGCTCCCATATTACGATTTTTCAGCGGCTTAATACCACAATCTCTCTGTTTATTGCAAGAAAAAACACCTTGAACTCAGGGTAACATCAAAGGCCAGGGCATGGGTATCTTTTTTTTGGTTATGCCCCTGGCCCAGACCTGGCATGCAAAGCATCAGTACAAAGAGCTTACTTACT
>JADFWK010000145.1 GCA_015223015.1 Pseudomonadota bacterium | reverse complement strand
GTCTATATGCCCAATGGTACCCACATTGACATGCGGCTTTGTCCTCTTAAACTTTTCTTTGGCCATGGTGGTTACCTCCTTAACATAAGTCCTATTGTTACCAATAATGGCAATTTAAATATCTGTTTAATTGGTTAAATTTGATGATCTCGTAAAAAGTGAAAAATCGAGTCGCTCCCGCGAAAGCGGGAGCCCATAATAAGTTGAAATAACTGGATTCCTGCTTTCGCAGGAATGACAATTAAGAGGCATATTCGACTTTTCACGAGACTATCAAATTTGTTGCATTGGTTTTATTCGCCTTCGCCGAAATACCCTGCAGCTTGCTGCAGGGAACTCCATTAGTTTTATTAGGACAGAAATTTCGGTTCCAGATCAGTTTAGTATTTCTGAAAGCCTTAAGCACCAAGCCAATGAAACTGATCAAACCAGTAAAACGAACAAAACGAATTTCAACCCTACCAACGATAATGGGCAAAAGCCTTGTTAGCCTCGGCCATTCTGTGTGTATCCTCCTTTTTCTTAAAGGCACCGCCCCTTCCATTGGAAGCATCAATCAGTTCACCAGCTAATTTTGCCGGCATGCTTTTCTCGCCTCTCTGCTGAGCATAGGTAAGAATCCACCTAATGCTCAGTGTGTTCTTCCTGAACGTTCTCACCTCCGTTGGAACTTGATAGGTGGACCCGCCGACCCTCCTCGATCTCACCTCAACTCCCGGCTTCACATTTTCAATAGCCTTCTGAAAAAGCGATAGAGGATCCTCTTTGGTCTTCTGATGCATAATATCAAAGGCCTCATAGAGGATAGATTGCGCCAAATTCTTTTTGCCCTTCTTCATGATTCTATTAGTAAATCGAGTCACTAATTCACTCTTGTATTTTGGGTCAGACAAGATCTCTCTCTTAATGACCTCTGCTTTTCTCGTCATTCTAACGTCTCCACAGGACTCTCTCTAAAACCTAGATCCCCTTGGGCCTTTTAGCCCCATATTTTGAGCGGCCCCTTCGGCGATCTTCAACACCTGAACTATCCAAGGTACCCCGAATTATGTGATATCTGATTCCCGGTAGATCCTTGACTCTCCCACCTCGTATCAGAACAACAGAATGTTCCTGAAGATTGTGTCCAATGCCTGGTATGTATGATGTTACCTCTATTCCATTGGTCAGTCGTACCCGTGCAACCTTTCGCAAAGCAGAGTTAGGTTTCTTAGGCGTTGATGTATATACCCTGATACACACACCTCTTCTTTGAGGACACCCTTTGAGGGCTGGGGTCTTGATCTTCTTCTGTACCTTCTGCCGTCCTTTCTTAACGAGTTGGTTAATCGTTGGCATGTATCTCTCTTCCCAAAAAAGTTTATGCCTTATATATTCAAATGTCTGGATTTTGGCAAGCTATTTCCACACGCTTGAGAATTATTGTTCCGTTTCTATATCAAGGCCCCTGTACCCACTCAGGCCAGTGCCCGCCGGTATCAGCCTGCCCATGATGACATTTTCTTTGAGACCCCTCAAATAATCTATCTTACTCTCTATGCTTGCATCAGCCAGGACTTTGGTGGTTTCCTGAAAAGACGCAGCCGAAATGAAGCTTTCTGTATTGATTGATGCCTTGGTAACCCCCAAAAGCAGCGGTTCACCAACCGCCGGTTTGCCCCCGTTAGCAATAACTTCCTGATTTTTTTCCTCAAAACGCCAGCGCTCTACCTCTTCTCCTAAGATAAAATCTGAATCTCCAATATCCTTAACTGCCACTCTCCGCAACATCTGTCTAACAATCACTTCTATGTGCTTGTCGTTTATCTTAACACCCTGCAGCCGGTAGACCTTCTGAACTTCATCAACCAGGTATTTTGATAACTCCTTAGGTCCTTTTATCCTTAGGATATCATGAGGATTAGCGGAGCCTTCCATGAGGGCTTCACCAGCCCTCACATAATCGCCATCAAAAACGCTTACATGCTTACCTCTCGGTATAATATATTCAGTAGCTTTACCCACCTCTGGAGTAACAACCACCCTCCTCTTCCCTGATACATATTTTCCAAATGATACGGTTCCATCAATCTCACTTAACAGGGTGTGGTCCTTGGGTTTTCGGACCTCAAATAATTCGGCAACCCGCGGCAGACCTCCTGTGATATCCTTGGTCTTAGTGGTTTCTCTCGGGATCTTAGCCAAAACATCACCGGCATTGACTTCCTCTCCTTCCGCAACCATAATGATAGCACCGGTAGGGAGGAAATACCGGGCCGCTGCCCCTGCCCCTGAATGACCAGAAACCTGGATTGTCTTGCCACCCGAGCCTTTGATAGAAATCCGCGGTCTCACGTTCGTATCACCGGATGCAACAATAACCTTTGTTGATTTACCAGTTACCGGATCCAGCCTCTCCTGCATGGTCCTCCCTTCATAGATATCGCCAAATTTTAGCTTCCCAGAAACCTCTGTCAAAATAGCTATGGAAAAGGGGTCCCACTCGACCAAAAGCTCACCGGGATGTATCTGCTTGTCATCATCAACCTTAATGGTAGCTCCATATATTACAGGATAGCGTTCCAACTCTCTTCCACTTGCATCCACAACGCCGATATCCCCATTCCTATTCATTACCACATGGTCTCCTTTGGCATTAATAACGGTTCTGAGATTAAAGAATTTTACCGTTCCACTACTCCTGGACTGGATGGTAGACTGCTCTACCTTTCTTGTTACCGTGCCCCCAATGTGGAATGTCCGCATCGTGAGCTGCGTGCCTGGCTCGCCAATGGACTGTGCAGCAACGATTCCTACTGGCTCTCCAATGTCAACCTCTCTACCATGGGCCAAATCTCGGCCATAACAGCTTCCACAAATCCCTCTCTTTGTCCTGCAGGTCAACACTGACCTAATTTTTAACTTCTCAATCCACGACCTTTCGATCCTCTGCGCCGCCTCCTCATCTATTTCTTCATTTTGCTTGAGGAGCAGTTCTCCTGTTATGGGGTCATGAATATCCTCTGCTGCGGTTCTGCCCAAAATTCTCTCTGAGACAGCTTGAATCACCTCTCCCCCCTCAGTCAATGACTCTACCCAGATTCCATCGGTAGTACCACAATCTGTCTCCGTAATACACGCATCCTGAGCCACATCTATCAATCGGCGGGTCAGATATCCTGAGTTAGCCGTCTTAAGAGCTGTGTCAGCCAATCCCTTTCTGGCGCCATGGGTAGAAATAAAATACTGTAGAACATTCAGGCCCTCGCGGAAATTGGCCGTAATAGGTGTCTCAATAATCTCGCCAGAGGGTTTTGCCATGAGGCCTCTCATTCCTGCCAACTGCCTCATCTGATCCTTGCTGCCCCGGGCTCCCGAATCAGACATCATATATATGGGGTTTAGGCTCTCAGGTTTTTTTGCATCTGTTTGCTGTTCAGTCACTTCCTCTTGAGCCATCTCTCTCATCATTTCAGAGGAAACGAGCTCTGTGGCCTTTGTCCAGATATCAACGACCTTGTTGTATTTCTCACCGTTCGTAATCAAACCATCGCTGTACTGCTTTTCAATCTTTTTTACCTCACCTTCGGCTTCCGCTATGATTTTCTGTTTTCTCTTTGGGGTAACCATGTCTTTGCTTGCAATGGAAATGCCGGAAATGGTGGCATACTTGTACCCAATATCTTTAAGCCTATCAGCCAAGATAACGGTCGACTTGGTACCGAGAGAACGATAGCATTGACCAATGATTTCCCCCAGTGCTTTCTTGGTTATTTCCCTGTTCACCATCTCAAAGGGTAACTCTTTGGGGAAAATCTCATAAAGGATCACCCTTCCCGTAGTAGTCCTTACAATCTGGCCATCAATCCTCACCATTATGGACGCGTGCAAGTCTAACTCCCCAGCGTCGTAAGCCATTCTAACCTCTTCAACATCTGCGAAGACCTTGCCTTCACCCTTACAAGATGGTTTTTCTTTGGTCATATAATAGATGCCTAATACGATATCTTGGGTTGGAATAATGATGGCATCCCCATTGGCCGGAGAGAGGATATTGTTGGTCGAGAGCATGAGTATCCGAGCCTCAATCTGGGCCTCGATAGACAGGGGAACATGAACAGCCATCTGGTCACCATCAAAATCGGCATTAAAGGCAGTGCAAACCAGCGGGTGTAGTTGGATAGCCTTCCCTTCAATCAGCACCGGTTCAAATGCCTGCATCCCGAGCCGGTGGAGCGTGGGGGCCCTGTTAAGCAAAACGCAGTGCTCTTTCACTACCTCATCCAAACAATCCCATACCTCAGGCGTCTCTTTTTCAACCAATTTCTTAGCTTTCTTGAGCGTAGAAGCCAGGCCTTCCTCCTCAAGTTTATTGTAGATGAACGGCTTAAAGAGTTCCAAAGCCATCTGTTTAGGAAGCCCGCATTGGTGCAACCGCAGATCGGGTCCAACGACAATTACCGATCTTCCAGAATAATCCACCCGCTTTCCGAGCAGATTCTGTCTGAACCTGCCCTGCTTCCCCTTGAGCATATCACTTAAGGATTTCAAAGGCCGCTTATTTGCACCGGTAATGGTCTTACCCCTTCTGCCGTTATCAAACAGAACGTCTACCGCCTCCTGAAGCATCCTCTTCTCGTTCCTAATTATAATATCAGGGGCATTGAGCTCCTGGAGACGCTTCAGTCTATTGTTCCTATTGATAACCCTGCGGTAAAGATCATTGAGATCTGAAGTAGCAAATCTCCCCCCATCGAGAGGTACCAAAGGTCTGAGGTCAGGTGGTAAAACAGGGACGACATCCAGTACCATCCACTCTGGTCTATTCTTGGACGAGCGAAAGGCATCGACTATCCGAACACGTTTCGAGAGTTTTTTCCGTTTGGCATCTGATTTGGTGCTCAGTATCTCAACCTTTAGGGTAGAAGAAAGCGCATCCAAGTCGAGCTCTCTCAGCAACCTTTGAACAGCTTCTGCTCCCATTCCAGCCTCAAACCCGTCTCCATAATCCTCTGTGGCCTTGAGATACTGTTCCTCAGTCAACAGGGCGCCTTTCGCCAAAGGGGTATCTTTTGGATCAACGACTAGATAATTCTCAAAATAGAGTATCTTCTCTAATGTCTTGAGTGTCATATCCAAGAGCAAACCGATTTTTGAGGGAATGCATTTCAAGAACCAGATATGGGCAACCGGTGAAGCTAACTCAATATGACCCATTCTCTGCCTTCGAACCTTAGAGTGGGTAACCTCAACACCACATTTCTCGCAGACCACACCTCGGTGCTTCATCCTTTTGTATTTTCCACAGAGACACTCATAATCCCTGACGGGACCAAAGATCTTCGCACAAAATAATCCATCCCTTTCAGGCTTGAAGGTCCGATAGTTAATAGTTTCAGGTTTTTTCACCTCACCATAAGACCACTCTCTTATTTTCTCTGGTGAAGCAATAGAGATCTGTACTGAATTAAAACTTAACGGATCCTTTGGTTTTGTAAAAAATCCATACAGGTCTTCCAAGGCTCTCTCCTTTTTTACCTCTTCTCATCATAGTCTAGAAGAATCTCAGATTCTCCATCCTCGTTCAGATCAACCTCCAAACCGAGACTCTGGAGCTCTTTCACTAAAACATTGAAGGATTCCGGCAAACCAGCTTCCAAGAGATTATTTCCCTTTACGATCTTTTCATACATCCGTGTTCGGCCAGGCACATCATCCGATTTGGCAGTCAAAAACTCTTGTAAGGAATATGCCGCACCGTAAGACTCCATTGCCCAGACCTCCATCTCACCCAAACGCTGACCTCCAAACTGGGCCTTACCGCCAAGAGGCTGCTGAGTAACCAAAGAATAGGGGCCGATGGAGCGAGCATGGATCTTATCATCGACCAAATGATGGAGCTTCATCATGTACATTATGCCAACAGTCACCGGTTGATCAAAAGGCTCACCTGATCTCCCATCATACAGAATGGTCTGACCGCTAACAGGTAAGCCTGCCTTCTTTAGACACGCCTCAATCTCCTCTTCATTTGCTCCATCAAAAACAGGCGTAGCCATGGGCACACCATTCCGCATAAGGGAAGCACTCTGCCTACGCACTTCATCCGAAACACCAGCAAAGAACTGATCGTAGTCTTCGGAAAAGATATCTCGCAACTTAGCTCTTAGGAGACCTTCATCTCTCATGGTGTCTACCAGTTCTCCTATCTGCCGCCCAAGTTCATGGGAACTCCAACCAAGGTGGGTCTCCAAAATCTGCCCCACATTCATCCTGGAAGGAACCCCGAGGGGATTCAACACAATATCTACCGGTGTACCATCAGCAAAATAAGGCATATCCTCAACCGGCAGTACAAGGGAAAGCACGCCCTTATTTCCATGGCGGCCAGCCATCTTGTCACCAACAGAGAGTTTCCGCTTTACAGCAACGAATACCTTTACCATCTTGATTACTCCGGGCGAGAGCTCATCCCCCATATCCAGCCTTTTTATCTTTTGCTGAAAAAGCTCATTGAGTTCTTCAACCTGCTGGCTATACTGGGATGCTATGGACTCCATCCTTTCAATAGCTCCCATTTCGGTCGCAATATTTGCCCCTTGCCAGTGGTCTGGAGGAACACTCTCCAGGCATTCTTGATCAATCACCTGACCCCTCTTTACTAATATCTCATCTGTCTCCCGATGCTTCAGATCTGATTTGAGGCGCTTTCCCTCCAAGAGGACTCCCAATTTCTTTTGAGCATTCCTCCTTATGACCCCGATCTCATCCTCTTTGTCCTTTGACAACTGACTGATCTCAGCCTCCTGAATGCTCTTTGTTCTTTCATCTTTCTCCACGCCTTTGCGAGAAAACACCTGTGCATCAATAACAATGCCCTCAGCCCCAGGTGGCACCCTGAGTGACGTATCCTTTACATCACCTGCCTTTTCACCAAATATAGCCCTCAAAAGCTTTTCCTCTGGCGATAACTGAGTCTCACCCTTCGGGGTAATTTTGCCAACCAAAATATCTCCGGGTCTCACTTCAGCCCCGAGCCGCACAATACCGCTCTCGTCAAGTTTCTCAAATGCCTCCTCTCCTACGTTGGGAATATCTCGCGTTATCTCTTCTGGTCCGAGTTTGGTATCTCTCGCCATAACAGTAAACTCTTCTATATGTATGGAAGTAAAGACATCTTCCTGTACCAATCGTTCGCTTACTAAGATCGCATCTTCAAAATTGTACCCGCCCCAGGAAAGAAAGGCGACGATTACATTTCTTCCTAAAGCAAGTTCACCTCTCTCCATAGCAGGGCCATCAGCAATAATCTGGCCCTTCTTAACCCTATCGCCCTCATTTACTATGGCTTTCTGATTGTAACAGGTGCTCTGGTTCGAACGCATAAATTTTGTTAGCTTACAAATCTCAACACCTTCCTCTTCTTTCTTCGATCGGACAACAATACGAGAGGCATCGACGCTTTCAACAATACCGTCTCTCTTGGCCATGACAGCTACACCTGAGTGTCTTACAACGGTTTTCTCAATCCCTGTTCCTATAAGGGGAGACCGAGCTTGTAAAAGGGGTACAGCCTGTCTCTGCATATTAGACCCCATAAGGGCACGGTTTGCATCATCGTGCTCTAAGAAGGGAATCAATGATGCGGCAATACTGACCAATTGGTTTGGGGAAACATCCATATACTGAACCTCATCAGCGGGCGCAAGACATGCTTCACCCCCCCTTCTGGTAGCTACCACGTCCCTGACAAAGTGACCGTCAGGAGTCAGCGCCTCATTGGCTTGGGCAATGGGATACTCCTTTTCATCCATGGCTGCTAAATATTCTATGTCTCCTGAGACAATGCCATTATGAACTTTCCGATACGGTGTTTCGATAAAACCGAAATCGTTTATGCGAGCATAGGTGCTGAGAGACACGATCAAACCGATATTCGGTCCTTCAGGCGTTTCGATAGGGCATATTCGACCATAGTGGCTTGGATGTACGTCTCTCACTTCAAACCCGGCTCTCTCCCGAGTTAAACCGCCAGGCCCGAGAGCGCTCAGGCGTCTCTTGTGAGTTATCTCTGACAAGGGATTGGTTTGATCCATAAATTGGGATAGCTGGCTTGACCCAAAAAATTCGTTGATCACGGCAGAAACAGGCTTGGAATTAATCAGATCACGAGGCATTAGGGTATCTACATCCTGGAGGCTCATTCTCTCTTTGATAGCTCTCTGCATCCTAATCAGCCCTACCCTATATCCCTCCTCCAATAACTCCCCTACTGATCTGACCCTTCGATTTCCCAGATGATCTATATCATCAACAGTACCTTCTTTAACGCTCAACCGCACCAGTTCCTCAACCGTCTCCATTATGTCCTCTCTTCTCAAGGTACATACCTCAAGAGAAACATCCTGCTCCAGCCTATAATTCATCTTCAAGCGGCCAACTGGAGACAGATCGTAGGTGGAAGGATTAAAAAAGAGGCTCTTAAAATAGGAATGGGCCATCTCCTGCGTCGGTGGGCTTGTTGGCCTCAGTTTTCGGTAAATATCAAGAACAGCGTCATCAGGGGTAATGATCTTGTCTAACAGCATGGTTTCTCTTATAGTCGTACCGACATCTGGACCATCCAAAACCAATAATCCAATCTCTCCAATACCCCGTGCTTGTATAGACTCCACGATTTCCTGTGAAAAAACTTGATTGGTTCTTATCAAGACCTCCCCCGTCTGGGGATCCACGATATCATGAGCAGCAACCCTGTCCAAGATATAATCTGAATTCACCGCTATCTCTTGCAGCCCCTTGTCAATCAGCTTTCTGCATAACTTTTTGCTGACTTTCTCACCTTTCTTGGCTATTATTTCCCCGCTCTTTGGATCACGTATATTCTTAATTATTTTTTGGCTCGGAAGGCTATTGAGATCTAGGACACACTTAAAAGACTTTTTATCAACCAACAGCCTCTCTTTAGCATAGAAATGGTGCAGAATTTCCTCTTCAGAATAGCCAAATCCCTTGAGGAGAATAGTGGCTGGAAACTTTCTCCTCCTATCGATCCTAACGAAGAGGATATCCTTAGAGTCAAACTCAAAGTCGATCCAAGAGCCCCGCAATGGAATAATTCTGGCTGAATAGAGTGGTTTCCCACTGGGGTGGGTCTTTCCCTTATCATTGTCAAAAAAGACACCCGGGGACCGGTGAAGTTGGCTGACAATCACTCGCTCTACACCATTGATGATGAAGGTTCCTCTCTCGGTCATCATTCGCAAGGTGCCAAAATAGATTTCCTGTTCCTTAATATCCCTGATTGTCCTGGTGCCCGAAACCTCATCAACATCAAAGACCAGAAGCTGAACGACTATCCTAACTGGAGCCTCATAATTCATTCCTTTCCTGATGCATTCTTCCTCATCGTATTTTATATCTTCAAAAAAATACCGGACGAATTCCAGCGAGCACGTTTGATTTAAATCATGGATGGGAAAAACACTTTTGAATGCTCCCTGGAGTCCAAAGTCTTTTCGCTCTTCGGCTGGGACATCCTTCTGTAAAAACCGTTCGTACGAATGTCTCTGCACATCTATTAGATCAGGTATTTCAAGGATTGTTTTTATTCTCCCAAAATTCTTTCTTTGATAATACCTAACGTTATCTGCTTTATTCACCCTTATGATCTCCTCGCAAATCTTAGTAAAAGCTAGCTATGGGGACATACACCAAACGCAAAATAAACACAAGAAGACAGAAGCCTATACTGAGAATCTAGGTTACGTCCACTACAGCACCGACTTCTTCAAGCTGCTTCTTAATGTTTTCCGCATCTTCTTTTGAAACACCTTCTCTTACCTTGCTCGGTACATTGTCAACCAATTCCTTCGCCTCTTTCAGTCCCAAATTGGTTACAGACCGAACAACCTTAATCACCTGAATCTTTCTATCCCCAACTGCCGTTACCATAACATCAAACTCGGTTTTCTCGACCTCCTCTGCCTGTTCAGCTTTTTCTCCGGCACCAGGAGCTGCTACTGTTACCGGGGCAGCAGCCGAAACATTAAATTTTTTCTCAAGCTCTTGAATTAGTTCAGACAGTTCTAGAACGCTCATATTAGAAATAAACGTAATTACATCTTCTTTATCTATCTTGGCTGTCATTTCTATCTCAAACCCTCCCTGTTAAATTTTAACTATTTTCATCTATTACTTTCTTAGGAACGCTCATGTCTCAACAAAAAGTCTATTCCTTTTGTCTTTTTACAGCATCCAAAACAGCGACCAACCTTCTGGGTATTTCAGATAAGACTCTCACAAAGGTTGTTGGTATGCCAGAAAGAGAAAAAAGCAGTTGAGAAAGAAGTACCTCTCTTGGAGGGAGCTGGGCCAATTTCTTGATAGCGGGCAAATCAATGACTTGACCGTTTATCTGACCGATCTTTATCTCTAATGCTTCATAGTCCTGGCTAAACTTTGTCAAAACCTTTGCAGGCACATTTATATCATCATGCGTGATAGCCAAGGCGGAAGGCCCAGTAAAATAGTCTTTCAAAACAGCTGTGTCTGTGCCTTTGCATGCAATTGACAAGAGTCTATTCTTCACAACCTGGAACTCAACGTTGGCTTCCCTTAACTCGTGTCTCAATTTGGTAAGCGACTCAACATTCAATCCCTGGTAGTCAACAAGAAAGGTGCCACATGCCTTTGCTAGACTTTCCTGTAATCCTCTGACGACTTCTTCTTTTTGATTTCTGTCCAAAGGCTCAAATCACCTCCCCTCTTCTTGCCTGATGGGAATCACCTTAGGTCTCCAAAAATTCGCGAAACAGAATTGAACCACCAATCTACAGTTACCGGATAAGATCCCTCACATTGGCTGTATCAATTTTAATGCCTGGGCCCATTGTGGTTGATATTACTATACTTCTTAAGTAGGCGCCCTTGCTGGAAGGGGGCTTTAACCTCGAGATAGTATCCAGAAAGAAGGCAGTATTTTCTAAGAGTTTATCGACTCCAAAGGATGCCCTCCCCACTGTGGTATGTACGATACCTGCTTTATCGACCTTGAAGTCAATTTTTCCTGCCCTTAATTCCGTGACCGCCTTGGCCACATCAAAGGTTACCGTGCCAAGTTTCGCGTTAGGCATCATCCCTCTGGGGCCCAAAATACGACCCAACTTACCTACTACCCCCATCATATCTGGAGTAGCAACGGTCTTGTCGAATTCCAGCCACCCCTTCTGGATCTTCTCAGCAAGGTCCTCAGCGCCAACAAGATCTGCCCCAGCATCCAAGGCCTCCTTTTCCTTTTCTCCCTTGGCAAAGACCACTACCCTCACTGATTTGCCAATACCATGGGGGAGAGAGGCGGTTCCTCTGACCATTTGCTCGGCATGGCGAGGATCAACACCTAACCGGACGGCAATGTCCACCGAGGCATCAAATTTTACATACGAATTATCTGTGGCGAATTCAAGAGCCTCTTGAAAGCTGTATTTTTTTGATCTCTCTATCTTTTTAGCAGCCCCAGTATATTTCTTTCCTCTCTTAGGCATAGCAATATCTTCCCAGACTTTAATGATTTTCTTCGTTTTCCACGGTGATTCCCATGCTTCGAGCGGTACCCTCAACAATTTTTATGGCCCCCGGCAAATCAACAGCACTCAGATCCTCAAATTTCAGTTTGGCTATCTCCTCTACCTGGCTCACAGTCACAGTTCCAACCTTCTCTCTCTTTGGTTCAGGAGAACCTTTTGCTATATTTGCTGCCTGCTTGAGAAGAACAGAGGCAGGGGGTGTTTTCGTTATAAAAGAAAAAGATTTATCTGTATAAACTGTTATGATTGCAGGAATAGTCATTCCCTCCTGATTTTGCGTTCTAGCGTTAAAGGCTTTACAGAATTCCATGATATTGACGCCGTGCTGTCCTAACGCGGGTCCAACCGGCGGTGAAGGGTTTGCCTGTCCTGCCTTTACCTGCAACTTGATCGTTGCGGCCACCTTTTTTGCCATATGGTTTTCCTTTTATATCTTTGTAACCTGAACAAAATCCAGTTCAACGGGTGTCGATCGGCCGAAGATACTTATGAGAACTTTTAGCTTGGCTTTATCCGGTTTTACCTCCTCCACAACTCCGTTGAAGTTTGTAAAGGGGCCGTCGATAACCCGAACCTCATCACCTTCCTCAAAAAAGAACTTCGGCTTTGGTTTTTCCCGTCCGTCCTCCATCCTCGTCAGAATCCTCTTTGCTTCGTCTTCTGAAATCGGAACGGGCTTAGTTTTCCCACCCAAAAATCCTGTTACCTTATCTATGTCCTGCACTATATGCCATGTCTCATCCGTCAAGGCCATTTGAACCATTATATAACCAGGATAGAATTTCCGAGAAGATGTCTTTTTCTTGCCCTTAACTAACTCAACAACCTGCTCGGTCGGCACAACTATCTGGCCAAAAAACTCCCCCTTTCCCGAGGACTTGACTTTCTCCTCCAAGGTGGTCTTCACTCTGTTCTCAAAACCAGAATACGTATGTGCTATATACCACCGTAACTCCACACAAACACCTAACCTTTACCTATAATTATCCAAGTACACTTCTAATAATCTTTACGATGCCCAAATCAACTATCCCCAGAAAAAAAGAAATTAAGATCACCAGTATAATAACAACACCTGTAGTGGATAGAAGTTCCTTTCTTGAAGGCCACGTAACCTTTTTGAGTTCCACTTTGGCTTCAGCCAAAAATTGTCGCACCACATTAAAATATCTTTTTGGTGCGAAACCTCCGGTATCTGCTGCCTTGAAAACCTCCTTTTTTGCCGGTACCGGTTGGAGATCTTCTTTCTGTGGAATTGTTTCCACGCCAGCTTTTTCTTGTTCTGAAATACTGGCAGCTGGCATAACATCTGTCTTCTTGCCGGTCCTCTTTTTTCTACGGGCCTTCTTTTTTTTCATAAGCCACTTAATGATGCATTCGTAAAAAGTTGATTTTGCTCAATCTCGTTCACAAAACACTTTTTACGATTTTGTCATACAATACTGTTACAAAATCAATGGTGCCTCCAACATCTCAAAATATGTCTCTATTGAAAGTGAAGCCGAGACCTTTTCATAACCCCTATTCTGACAGAATGTGGCCTGCTCGCCGGTCCCCTTTGCCCTCAGCGATGGCAGCCACGTCTGGGCCAGGGCCTGCCCTGGCGCGATAGCTTCGGAGAATTCTCAGACTCCCGAAAGCCAATTCTGGGCCAGGGTTGTGCAGAGGTCTTAAGTCCCTTCAAAGATAGCAGGCCAGGAGGGATTCGAACCCCCAACACCCGGATTTGGAGTCCGGTGCTCTAACCGTTAGAGCTACTGGCCTGTAAAAAACCGTTGCTATTTAATTTCCTTATGAAGGGTATGTGTCCGGCAAAATGGACAATACTTCTTAAGCTGCAGTTTGTCTGGAGTTCTTCGTTTGTTCTTTGTCGTTGTGTAGTTCCTCTGCTTACACATTGAGCAAGCCAAGGTGATAATATCCCTCATCAGCATTACTCTACTCTACGATATCGCTTATTACTCCTGCACCAACGGTCTTTCCACCTTCACGGATAGCAAAGCGGAGTTCCTTTTCCATGGC
>JADFWK010000144.1 GCA_015223015.1 Pseudomonadota bacterium | reverse complement strand
GAGTGATGGAATAAAGGGTTTCTGGAAAATGGGAAATTGGGATATTGAAAGATTCCTCTTGACAGCAAAGTCAATAAAAGAATATTTTTCCTTAAAAATCAACATTCCAATATTCCATCATTCCATTACCCCATGTAGTAGGCATGAATATCAAGCCTTATTAAACCCCAATATTTTCAGTAAGTTGTAGAAATTCCGATACATTTAATTATAGGAGACCATAACGTGGATTATGACATCAAAGACCGAGGCCTTGCAGACAAAGGCCAACTAAGAATAGAGTGGGCGAGCAAGAGCATGCCTGTCCTCAATTCAATCAAAGAAAGGTTTTCTCAAGACAGGCCTTTTTCAGGTTTGAGGATTTCCGCCTGCTTGCATGTAACCACAGAGACTGCGCTGCTTGCGCAAACCCTTAAGGCAGGTGGTGCCTCTGTTGTCCTCTGCGCATCCAACCCCCTCTCAACCCAGGATGACGTTGCTGCCTCACTGGTGGCAAACGATGAAATCCCGGTCTTTTCCATAAAGGGTGAAGATACAGACACCTACTACAACCATATCCTGTCAGCCCTTAAACATATGCCGAACCTCACTATGGATGACGGCGCCGACCTGGTCAGTTCGTTGCACTTCATCGCCCTCGACAAATGGGATGAGGTTTCCCCAGGGATACGGGAATGGGGCCTTTCTCTGGCCAAAGAGGAGAGGGATTCGCTTATTGCGAACGTTATGGGAGGCACGGAAGAAACAACCACCGGTGTCATCCGTCTCAGATCCATGGAAAAGGATCAGGTGCTTCAATTTCCTGTTATCTCTGTCAATGATGCCAACACAAAACATCTTTTCGACAACCGGTATGGCACGGGCCAGAGCACTATTGATGGGATCCTGAGAGCAACAAATAGGCTCCTTGCCGGAAGCTCTTTTGTTATTTCCGGGTATGGATGGTGCGGGCGCGGGGTGGCCACCAGGGCAAAAGGACATGGTGCCAAGGTTATCATCTGCGAGGTCGATCCGCTCAAGGCCTTGGAGGCAGTCATGGACGGATTTGACGTCATGCCAATGGCACAGGCAGCCAAGATCGGTGACATTTTCTGTACCCTTACCGGCAACAAAAATGCGATCCGGAAAGAGCATTTTCTTGATATGAAGGATGGTGCCATCATATCCAATTCAGGACATTTCAATGTGGAGCTTGACCTTCCTGGGCTGGAACAATCATCTACATCCAACAGAAAAATGAGGGAATTCGTTGAGGAATACACCCTCTTGAATGGAAACAGGGTCTATCTCCTCGGTGAAGGAAGATTAATAAATCTGGCGGCGGCAGAGGGACATCCTTCAAGTGTTATGGATATGAGCTTTGCAAACCAGGCCCTGTCCATGGAGTACCTATCAAAAGAACACAAGAAACTTGACAACAAAGTCTATCCTGTTCCCGTTCCTATTGACCAGGGGATCGCCCGATTGAAACTTGCCTCAATGGGTGTGGAAATTGATACTCTCACCCCTGAACAAGAAAAATATCTATCCTCGTGGGAAATGGGAACCTAATCCGGTGAGGATATACTCAGACATCTCAATCCTCGTCCACATCTTGACGGGCTGTTGCCCAAACGGAAATTCCAAACAAATCTTGGTGAAGCGGAAGATAAGCGATGTCAACTGTTTGAGCCCTAAGGGTGAGTTTTGACATCGCCTGGAGGGAGCCTTAGATTTATCAAAAAACGTTTTAGACTAAGAGAAAAGGGATTTCGGCAAGAGCCTCTTAAGGCTTGACAGGGTCTGGCCTGAATAATATATACTTACTCCCAATGCCTGGGTGGCGGAATTGGTAGACGCAAGGGACTTAAAATCCCTCGGTCCTAGTGGCTGTGCGGGTTCGATTCCCGCCCTAGGCACCAAAAATACTACTCCCAAAACTTTCTTACTTTTCTGGAAAGGCAGAGCTTATCTATATATTTCTCTATAAACTCAATAGGTAGTTCGCTGGTATCAGCAGAATTCCCATTATTCAAGACGCGAGAGAGATAGAAGATGAATACCTTTTCCTCTTTAAGGTCTTCTTCGCTGACCTGGTAATCCCATAGTAGTTTCTTGTTAAATTTACCCAGATACCCCATCTTGTTCACCGTATTTAATGGCTAATGCTATGATACTCCTTGCTAATTGTCAAAGACATGCCCTCTGCGCCATGCTCTATGCGCCATGCCCTCTTTACCCAGTTTCGGGATGCCCCCTCCCCCTGCTCCTATCAGCTATGAGCTATCAGCTATGAGCTGCTTTTGTCTTCTGCCCTTCGCCTTTCCCTCCTGCCTATGAGCTTTCAGCTCTGAGCTATGAGCTAATCGCTGCCTCCTTCACCTGCTTTGCCCTCTGCACCATGTTTACCCCGTGCAATGCGGAGCCTATTGCACTGGGGCCCTATGCGCTTCGCCTAAAAACATAAGGGTCAGACCTACACATTTGACAAAAGTGAATAGCCGGGGGCACCCATTAAATTCAAATCTGCTCTTGATTCATGTGAACTTAGTTAGCGTTCCGGGAAATGCTAGTGAATGAAGGGCTTCATCGGCGTCACGGATAATGATTGGTTTGCCTTTCTCTCCCAGCAGTCAGGATATTTCCCAAGTGAGGGTCGGTTTTTTGTTAAGGATGGACGTCGCAGTTCTAATAAATCATCTGTGTTACGTGAAAAAATAGATCGGAGAGGAAAATCAGGTAAGAATTAAACCCTATTGGGTATAGTTTAGAACTTTTTTCTTGACATTATACCCGATAGGTATTATTTTGCATATAAAACATAGATATTATACCCTTAAAGGTATATCAGGCTATGAAAAATAAATTATTTGTCCCGAAAGGGTATAATATATTATTAAAATAAACCTGATAATCCCTACCAGGTATAATATCAGATCATGAACATACTTGATTTCGTAAAGAAGCAACGCAAAATCCATGGCTTAACCCAGGCTGATCTGGCTGCTAAAGCTGGAGTCGGTCTGAGGTTTATTAGGGAACTTGAGCAAGGTAAGTCAACCTTGAGAATAGACAAGGTGAACCAGGTTCTTCAATTGTTTGGAAAAACTCTCGGCCCTGTTGATTGGCGGCCAGAAACAGAAGATAGCGTGAAAAATGGAGAAGAAAAGGAATAAGGCCGATGTCTATTTAGGCGATAAGAAAGCTGGCCTGTTAGAAAGAACTGATAAGGGATATCGCTTCACATATTACCGGAGTTACCTGCCATCAAAGGATGCTCAGCCTATAAGCCTTAGCCTTCCCCTGACTGAAAAGACTTATGAGAGCGAGTCCCTGTTTCCCTTTTTTCTTGGCCTCATCCCAGAGGGCTGGCTACTGGATATTATGAGCCGCACCCTGAAGATAGACCCGGAAAACGCCTTTGACATTCTTCTTGCAACCTGCGGAGACTGTATAGGAGCAGTGAAGGTGATCCCTATAGATGAGGAATATGATTCTTGAGCCATACGTGTCTTTCTTGCCAGATCTCGGAACCTGATCTGGTTCTTCATGAAGGCTACCACACCAGATGTTGCAGGAAGCTTTTTGGGACAACAAGCCCTCCTAAAGTGCCGTTCAGCACCCCTGATGTTGCTGGTGAAGCTCAAAAAATGGTTGGCAAGATGTCTATATCCGGCGTTCATCCAAAACTGTCTGTGATCCACGACCGTAAAAAACATCAGCTAACCGTAGTAGAAAGAGGAGGTCTTTACATCCTTAAACCTCCGACTGAGCGGTTTGAGTCACTCCCAGAAAACGAGAACCTTTGTATGAATATTGCATCTACTTATGGGATTGAGGTTCCCTCTCATGGGCTTCTTCCTCTCATGGACGAAAGGCTCGTATATGTAGTTAAGCGATTTGACCGATTGGAAGACGGATCAAAACTTCAACAGGAAGATTTCCAACAACTTCTTCAGACAAATGATAAGTACAGTGGATCTTATGAGAGAATTGCTAACTTTATCAAAAAGTATTCAAGCGTTCCTGGTCTTGATTTAATAAGGCTTTTTGAAAGAGCTCTTCTCTTTTATGTATTGGGAAACGGGGATGCACACCTAAAAAATTTTTCTCTCCTCAGAAAAAAAGAGGTGGACTATCAACTTTCGCCAGCCTATGACATCGTCAACTCCAGGCTGGTACTGCCTGAAGAGAAGGAGGATATGTGTCTTAGCCTCCAAGGAAAGAAAAACCGACTTTCGGGAGGAGACTTTAGAAGGCTGTCAGAACATTTTGGGCTTACCAGAAAACAGCTCGATAACTCTTTGGCCCGTTTGAATGAACTCAAACCGAGTATTGAGAAGATGATAGAAGAGAGCTTCTTGAGTCAGCGCTTGAAGGATAGATTTTTTGAAATTTTCAAGGAGAGGACAAGAAGAATCTTTACGTAATCACATAGTAGGCGACGCTCGTGCAGAAATTGCTTAACGTTCCTTCCGGCAGTAAATGAAGGGTTTTGTCGGCGTCACGGATAATGATTTAACCCTGCTAAAGCACGATTGGCCTAATGCGCAGGGCTTAAGGCGCAGGGCGTGAAGAGGAGACCCTCTTAAAAACCTAAGCTTATGAAGTGAGCCCGGGCAAATATTTACTCTCCTTCGCCAGAACTCGACCTTCGTAGCCGAAGCGGTTACTTCGCCGGAGCAGGTTACCCCGTCCTTTAGGACGGGAATCATCGGCCTTCGCCAAAGGCTATGGCGCGACAGG